>LJRV01000129.1 GCA_001612575.1 Streptobacillus notomytis | reverse complement strand
CTAAAAGTGAGCAAACCAATAAACTATTACATAAAGAATCAATAAAGATAGATTTAGAGTATAAAAGAGAAGATGTAGAATTTAAAACAGAAAATAAGATTAAAGGAAAGATATTTACTGATAAACTTACTATAGATAAAAATAAATATAAGAAAAATGATGCTAAAAATAAAAACAAAGACTTTACAGTATTTTCAGCATATACATCAAATAAAGTAAAGAAGAAAGTAGGGAAAGTAAACTTAAGCTTAGATGCAAGATATAGGGGAAGTGTATCAGTTGAAAAGCCAATAGAATATGAAAAGGTAAATGGTTCAGGAGGCTCAGGAAGTGCATCAG
>LJRV01000128.1 GCA_001612575.1 Streptobacillus notomytis | reverse complement strand
CGTAACCATCCTCATCCGGAAAGTCTTGATTGCTTAAATGATAATGACTTATGTTTATTCCTGTTAGTATATTATCTTTGTAATCATCTATTTCTATTAAAGTATTATTATATTCTATTCCTGCTCCTATTGTTAATCCATAAGGAAGGGATCTTTTTCCTCTTCCTGAAAACCCGGTAGTTATATAATGTATGAAAGTCTGTAATTAGTGTAAACTTTCTTCTTAAATAATAGTTTAGTTTTCTTTCTCTTTCATATTTATGTTCTCTTTTTCCTGGTATATTGCTCTAATGCCTTGGTTCAAGCGTACTGTTCTTTCTCTTTCTATTTTTATCTAACTGCCTTAATTTCTTCTCATTTCCATAGCTTATTCCTACACGTTTATCATAGTTTACTTTTATTTCTAAATTCCCATATGCTTTAAAGTTTAAACCTAATGATAAATAGATATCTGCTGGTTTTATTATTCTATTCTTTAATCAATCATCTGCTCAAAATCCTAAGCCTAACTTTAGTTTTCTAATCTCATATATTGATACACTTCCACTAAATTCATTCTT
>LJRV01000127.1 GCA_001612575.1 Streptobacillus notomytis | reverse complement strand
GGTCAATATCTAGCGCAGCATTACACGAATTTTTTTCAACCTGTATGTTGTGTTTTGCTGTTCCGCCTGAGACGGTTCTCTTACCTTGTATCATTAACGTTCCCCCTAGTGTTTTATCTACTTTTTTAGAGTCCCCGTCCTTACCTTGGAATGCGCTTTGGTTATTTGTAATATTTGATAAATCTTTTGATGAGTTATTTATAGCATTATCCGATGCTGTTAAAGTATCTCCTACATTAGTATAATCTTTAG
>LJRV01000126.1 GCA_001612575.1 Streptobacillus notomytis | reverse complement strand
CGGGTGATGCCAGATAATAATGCTCGTGTGCAACTCTGGAGAAGTGTGGGTGGCTGTGTGCCTATGAATGCAAGTCAATATTTCCGTACGATTATTAACTTTGCTGAACGTTTAAAAATACCTGCTAATCTAACCAGCTCTACTAATGTGGAAATGCAACAATCTACATTACGTCAACAATTTACCAAGCTTAATCCGAGCTTACCTCAAAATGGTATTCGCTTCACTTGTCAGCTATCACGCTCTGATGTCGTACTAACAGAAGTTAAAGTTTGTTACACGGTAAATGGTCAATATAAGCAATGCTCAAATCACGTTGTCTCTAATTGCCCAAGCGAAATTACCATTAAAGGCAGTTATTAAGAGCAATAACCATTTCATAAAAAAATGCTGACCATACATTGAATCTATTTGTAAAGGTTAATTTGTATTTTCTATCAGACTTTTGGTGAAAATGAGTCGCTTTTACATGCATCTGCCACTTCTTTAGAGTACAATCTTTGCCGTTTATGATGATTTGGTTAAGTAGAATCGCTAC
>LJRV01000125.1 GCA_001612575.1 Streptobacillus notomytis | reverse complement strand
TAGCTCAGTTGGTAGAGCAACTGACTTGTAATCAGTAGGTCCACAGTTCGAATCCGTGTGCCGGCACCATCATTAAACCTCATGAATATTTGATTTATGGGGTTTTTTGTTGTCTGTAGGTTTTGGAATAGACCTTTTGACTGTGCTGCCTTAGGTGGTAAAGAAATTCGTTAATAAGAAATGAAAAAAGCCCAACATCCTGT
>LJRV01000124.1 GCA_001612575.1 Streptobacillus notomytis | reverse complement strand
GTACAATGGGTGAATATTTCCCTGACCGCGGTGAAGCCGCTCTGATCATCTATGATGATCTGTCTCAACAAGCAGTTGCGTCTCGTCAGCTTTCATTGCTTTTACGTCGTCCACCCGGTCGTGAAGCGTATCCAGGTGACGTGTTCTATCTACATTCGCGTCTTCTTGAGCGTGCTTCTCGTGTATCTGCTGACTACGTTGAGAAATTCACCAATGGTGAAGTTACAGGCCAGACTGGTTCATTAACTGCATTGCCAATTATTGAAACACAAGCCGGTGACGTATCTGCATTCGTACCAACGAACGTAATTTCGATTACTGACGGTCAGATCTTCCTTGAAACCTCTCTGTTCAATGCGGGTATTCGTCCTGCTGTGAACGCGGGTATCTCTGTATCTCGTGTTGGTGGTTCTGCTCCAACTAAGATCATCACAAAATTGTCTGGTGGTATCCGTACCGCTTTAGTGCAATACCGTGAATTGGCTGCGTTTGCTCAGTTTGCTTCTGATCTTGATGAAGCAACTCGTAAGCAGCTTGAACATGGTCAACGTGTAACTGAGTTGATGAAGCAGAAACAATATGCTCCATATTCAATTGCTGACCAAGCTGTATCTATCTATGCTTCAAACGAAGGCTACATGGCTGATGTTGAAGTGAAGAAAATTGTAGACTTTGATGCTGCACTCATTGCGTACTTCCGCTCTGAACATGCTGCACTCATGAAACAAATCGATGACACTGGTGATTACAACAAATACATCGAAGCTGCAATTAAAGCAGGTATTG
>LJRV01000123.1 GCA_001612575.1 Streptobacillus notomytis | reverse complement strand
TATAACAACCAGTTTAAATTATGGCGTAAAAACAAGTTATTAGTTGCTGATACTTTATATTTTGAAGGGGGAGATCTCTGGTTAAGCTCGTGTTTAGGAATGAATAATCAGGCGGTGATGGCCAGTTTTTGGGCTGTGCCCCCTGAAAAATTCCGTTCTTCATTTTATTTAGAGCAACATATTGAACTCATCCGTGAACTCATTATGCGTATGGATGTTCCCGTGACGTTGACCTTATTAGAAGATGTACTATGTGCGCGTTTTTTAGGAAATGATGTACGACGATGTCATGATGCTTTCGCAGCTATACGGGCT
>LJRV01000122.1 GCA_001612575.1 Streptobacillus notomytis | reverse complement strand
CTATTAATACATCTAATACATTAAATGGATATTTTAATCTGAAAAATTTGCTTATACTTATATATATTTTAATATATGCAATTATTATAACAAGTAATATTATTGATAGAACAAAAGTATAGAATAAATTAAAAGGCTTTAGAATCATAGTTAGTGATTGTATACTATGTTAGATAAATAAACAACTGCGCTTGAAGACATTTGCTCGTATCACGGATCGAACAATGCAAAGAAACCCTGAAATAAAAGTAATTGATGTCAATGCAGCCGCCGCATAGATTTCTTACGGCTTTACAGAAGTTGCAGCAATTTATCCAATAACTCCATCTACAAATATGGCAGAATACACAGATGAATGGGCTTCAAAGGGGAAAAAGAATATTTTTGGGACTATACCAAAGGTAATTGAAATGCAATCAGAAGCTGGAGCAGCAGGTGTAGTTCATGGCTCATTGCAAACAGGTGCTTTAACAACAACCTTCACAGCATCGCAAGGACTATTATTAAAACTTCCCAATATGTATAAAATTTCAGGAGAACTTTTACCAGGAGTAATACATGTTGCA
>LJRV01000121.1 GCA_001612575.1 Streptobacillus notomytis | reverse complement strand
CCTGAAGGGAGCAAGGTCCATGAATATAATAGCTTCTTAGATCGTTCTATTTTTTTACAGCAAAGCGTTTCTTTGAATACAGCAAAGGACTTTATTGCGTATGTTTCTCGTTATGCAGACACGAATTCTTTAGTATTTGTTGATGTGTTGGAAGGCAAATTTAAAGCTGTACTTGATTATCACAAAGTTGTTAAGTCTGTTGGAAATGAGGGTGCTGAACTTTCACCACGTCATTGCATACTTGTGGCTCATTTTATTGCTGAAAAAACACCTGAATTTCAAAAAATTGAAAAAAACTCTGGTCAAAAGTTCTCACAAGCGGACTTTGCTTTATTCCTAGAAGATGTGGTGCCTTACATCAATCAACCAGACGCAACAGTTTTGCTTGAAATCGTACAAACATTAAATGCAAAAACAAACGTTGATTTTAAATCTGGCATCCGCACGGATAACGGTCAAGTTCAATTGACTTACAACGAAACTATTGAAGCGCGTGCAGGTGTTACGGGCAACTTATCTATTCCTGAAAAACTCGTTTTTGGTATCCAAGTACATCGTGGCGGCTCTCACT
>LJRV01000120.1 GCA_001612575.1 Streptobacillus notomytis | reverse complement strand
GTTGATGTCGCCTCGGGTATTTCGGATGAGAATCATCCAATTCGTCTGCATTTCTTTATTGGCTCGCAATTATAAAATTAAGATTTAGAGAGAACTATGGCTGAAATTGAACAACAACCAAATACACCCGCGCCTGTACCCAAAAAGCGCAGAATAGTCAGAAGTGCCTTGTTGTCACTGCTGTTTATGGTGGTGTTGCTGGTATCGGCTTTGGCAATCATGTTCTCGACCGACCGTGGCAGTAAATTCCTGCTTGACCGGGTGCTGGAACGTCAGCAGATCATTCAGTATGAATATGAAGGCGGGAACTTATTACGCGGTATTATTCTTCGCAATATTCTGGTTACGCTGAAATCGGTGGATGTCAAAATTGACCGCGCTGATGTCATGCTGGGCTGGCGCGCCGTGCTTAATAAGGAAATCCATTTTACCCATGCCGATGTGCGTAATCTGCAAATTACCACCAAAGGGCCACCAAGTGATGGACCATTCAAGTTTAATGAAATCCGTCTGCCTTTTGTGCTCCGGCTTGATCATGCCGATCTGGAC
>LJRV01000119.1 GCA_001612575.1 Streptobacillus notomytis | reverse complement strand
CCAGCTTTTAGGTTATATTTAGGTCCTGTAACTGAGCCATTTTCTATCTTTGCTCCCCCACCTAAAGTTTTTAAATAATCTTTAAGTTGAGATACATTTACAGCATCATTGTCTTCTATTCCATTAGCTACATTTGATATCTTTATATTTTCTCCAGAATTAGCAAATTTTAATTCTTTTCCTCCAACTTTTAATGTAGTCACAGTTGAATTATTGTTTCCATTACCAAATATTAAGCTATTATCACTATCTTTTCCAATAGTTGTTGCACCCATTAAAGAATCTTTTGTTAGCTCTAATTTACTACCATTTTCTGATATACTTATCTTATCTGGTGTAATTTTAGTTTCTTTTCCATTCTTTTTAACCGTTATACTTTCTAGGTTTACTAAATCTTTTGATAATCCTATTGTTAATTTCTTGTTATCTTTATCTGTTGTTACTTTTATATTATCCTTAGCAGTTGTTTCATTAACTGTTCCTTCTCCCAAAATACTAAGTTTTTCACCTAATTTAATTTTTACTTCATTATTTGAATCATTACCTGTAACTGTAAGCAATTCTTTACCATTTAATAAGCCTGAAGAAAGCTTTTTAAGTTGAGCCACATTTACTGCATCTGTATCCTTTTCTCCTGCTGCTACTCCCGTTATTCTTCTAGTGTCATTTGATCCATTACCTATAGCAAGTTCTCCCTTAGTTGGTTTCCAAGTTGCATCAGTTAAATCTGAACTTTTACTTGTTATAACATCATAGCCTGCTTTAGTTACATCTGCAGTATTTTTAGATCCACTTCCTAATACTATACTATCCTTAGCTGTTGCTTTTGCTCCATTTNNTCATATCCTATAGCTATAGAGTTTTTAGCCTTTGCTCCCTCATTAGCATAGTTATTTGAACTTAATTTAGTTTTTTCCTCATCTGTTAATACACCTTCAATTCTGCTTTCTGATAAATCTTCTTCTTTTGCTTTTTCTAGATCTTCCATGTATTTATCTATGTCAAAGCTACCATTAGTCATATATTTCATATTATTCATATCTTCTAATTTTTTAATTGAAGTCGCTTTATCTTTTACATCTTTCTTTTCTAATTCATCTAATTTAGCTTTTAATGGTTTAACATTTTCTTCATTTATTGTTTCTCCATTTTCTTTTCTAGCTTTTATAGTCAGCATTTGTGTTTTTAATTTAACATAATTTTTGTAATCTATTTTCTTTCTTGCTATTTCCTTTAAATCATTTTCTGTATTTACTGAAAAATATCTAACCTTATCATCAGTTTCTTCTGTTGCCCCATCTAATCTATCTTCAAGAGTCCTAAGCTGAGCTACATTTACTGCATCTGAATCTCTATATCCACTAGCTACATTTATTATTCTTCTTTCATAACCCTTTTTACCTACCGATATTACTCCTACCTTAGCAGAACTTGGTATTGAATATGATCCTCTTGCAGTGTATCCTGGCTTATTTAAATCTGCTTGTGTGTAATCTGTTGCAGATAAGTATCCTAAAGCTACTGAGTTATCTAATGTTGCATT
>LJRV01000118.1 GCA_001612575.1 Streptobacillus notomytis | reverse complement strand
AGCCTATATTGAGCTGCTCTATCAAGGTGCAGGTATGTTTACTTATCGTCGCCAGCCAAACTACTTAGTTGATGTTTTTTCTAAGGCTTTACCCGCTGACCAGAAAGAATTTTTATCTCGTATGGCGAAAGACAATCAAGACATTTTCTATAACGATGGTGCTTTGGCTGTTTCATGGAAAGAGCTCACTGAACGTGCTTTATTTTGGGAAAAATTTATTCAAAAATATC
>LJRV01000117.1 GCA_001612575.1 Streptobacillus notomytis | reverse complement strand
CAAGGTTTAACTGTTGTTGGTTACGATGCAGATGCAGAGCAATTGGTTGAGGTAGTGCAAAAACAAAAAACAGCATTAGATGCAGTTAACAAAAGTTTGAATGCGGCTGTACAAGAGCGTGATGTTGCTGTTACAAATGCCAATGATTTGTTTGAAGCACTTAATCAAGCCAATGCTGATAAAACGCAGCAAGAAGGTATGAGTAACATCTACCGTGAAATTTTAAGACAACGTGGTGGTTTAAGCTTAACAATTCAGAATTTGGCGATTAAACCGTTACCGGAAAATGCTTATGAATATCAG
>LJRV01000116.1 GCA_001612575.1 Streptobacillus notomytis | reverse complement strand
CTTCAGAAAAAACTGAAAAGTAATGTAAAATTTCCCAATCAATCATTGTGCAAATTTTCACATCAGAGATGAATTAATATGGAATTGTACACCTTTATGTGATTACTCAGAATAAAGACATTCTTTTTCGGAGCCCAATCATGAATAAATCAATGGTGTATGCCTATACTGGTGTTGTAATCACAATGCGGTTTTGGGGCTCGGCATTTAATGCGATGTCTTATGTGATTCAATATATGCCACCTCTTTCAGCAGCAGCTGAACGTTTTACAATTGCAAGCCTTGGCCTATTTATTCTTTTTGCAGCTATAGGAAAGCTACGTTGGGCCGCATTACGGCAAAATTTAGCTATCTATCTTATTATTGGAATTATAGGTATTGCCGGTTTTAACCTAGGCTGTTTCTATGGTTTACAAACCACCTCAGCAGTCAATGGCGCTTTAATCATGGCCACAACACCTTTAATTACTTTACTGTTAACAATTTTACTTGATGGAGAAAAACTGACGCTTAATAAGTCTATTGGTGTTGTATTTGGCTTAAGTGGTGTACTTTTTGTTATTAGTCATGGCCATATTTCAACGCTACTACAC
>LJRV01000115.1 GCA_001612575.1 Streptobacillus notomytis | reverse complement strand
CCTTTGTGTTTCCCCAGTTAGCACTGTAATCCAGCGCTGTTTCAAGGTTCAAAGTGATTTTTCCTAAATGTAGATGGGGGATGTTTTCAAGATGAAGACTTATTCCATATAATTTATCAGTGTTGCCTATATTGAGCTCTTCTTTTCTACTAAAATATAGCTTATCAACAACGGCACTAACTTTTCCTACTAAACTTTTCGTTCCATCATCTCCAAACTCTTTTTTTAAT
>LJRV01000114.1 GCA_001612575.1 Streptobacillus notomytis | reverse complement strand
ATACATCCAGTTGATAAAGCTGGAAGCATAGTTGAGAAAAAGAACTATGTAGATATTTAGATAAATTAAATAGCTAATGGAACATTTGAATAATCAACAAATAATAATGTAAAAGTAGTAAGAGGACAAGACAATACGTAATACAAAGAATCAGAACATAAAAACTTCTATTATCATAAAACGTAATCAACATACAAACAGAAACATAATGCTAATGTAAATGGAAATGACCAATTAACTCCAGAAGACAGTAAAGAGGTAATAGTAAACCTAATGCAAAAAGGAAATGGTAAAGAT
>LJRV01000113.1 GCA_001612575.1 Streptobacillus notomytis | reverse complement strand
TCAATAATATATCCGTCACTAAATTTACTATAGTCATCATTATTATTAATCTTCATTAAAGTGTTTTTAAATTCATTAATTAATCTCATATTAATTATTTTTTTTTTATTATTTTTATTTATTTCGTTTTTTAATAGTTGAAACATACCTACCATTTTTTTCTTCTCCTTGGTCCGCTTGACACCCTTCATCATAATTTTTATTTTTTTATTCGGTAGATGGTCTTACATTATTTTTATTTTCATTTAAAGATATCCCTCTGCTACACCAGGAGTTACAACAATAGCAGTGATAATTACAGGTGCAGTTACTCCAGTAGCAACACCTGTAATTATAGCTGGAGCAAGATAAACGACATTTTTATCTTCAATTTTTTCTTTGTTATCATTTTTTATATTAACACCATTTGCTTTATACTCTTCGTTATCATTTTTTATACTTGTATCACTTTCCCTATATTCTTCACCTTTAAAGTTTGTTGTGTTTGCGACGGCATTAATAGATGTTCCTAATAATAGTAATAATG
>LJRV01000112.1 GCA_001612575.1 Streptobacillus notomytis | reverse complement strand
TCCTTACCCAGCAAATTTTCCGCAGGAATCCTGCAGTTTTCAAAAATAATTGTGGCCGTATCTGAGGCATGCTGTCCCATTTTATCTTCAATATTTGCGACCACATAACCAGGTGTATGAGTCGGTACTACAAAGCACGAGCTACCTTTTTTGCCTGCGGTTTTATCTGTAACTGCAAAAACCAGCGCAACCTGTGCCTGTTTACCTGGGGTAATAAACTGCTTGGTGCCATTAATGACCCATTCATCAC
>LJRV01000111.1 GCA_001612575.1 Streptobacillus notomytis | reverse complement strand
TCTGTTCTTGTAATATCAACCGTAGGAAAACTTCCAGTATCATCAACAGTTCTAATATATGCTACTAATCTATCTCCAACCTGTACTTTATCAAGTTCTCATAATTCTCTCTGTGGTATTATTACATCTAAACCATTCATACCAACTTAAAGGTTACCATTTTCTTCAATTCTTCTTACAACAGCATTTACTATCTGATGTTTACCGGCAGCAATTTGTTTACAAATCAAGTCTTTTTCTTGCTCGCTTATAGAT
>LJRV01000110.1 GCA_001612575.1 Streptobacillus notomytis | reverse complement strand
TTTTGTAAATATAAAGGGAAAGAAGAATAACCATGAACTAGAAGGAGACATAAACTATAAGTTAAAGAAAGACACTTATGCAAAGGGAGGAAGATTAAAGTTAGGATTAAATACAACAAGTAAACTAGGGAAAGTAGAACTATCTAATAAAGGAAAGATATATTTAGGCACACTAATACCAAATAAGAGAAATTATTCAATAACATTAGGAAGTGAACTAAAATATAATGTAAATAATTTAGAAATGTTAGGATCAATAGGTTCAGAGTTAGTGTTTAAGGAAGTAGAATCAAACAAACCAATAAATGAATTAAAAATATCATATAATCCAGAAATAAAATTAGAATTAAGCTATGATAGTGATAAAGTAAAATTTGAATCAAAGAATAAGATAATAGGAAGAATAGAGAGTAAAGGCTCAAAACTAAACGCAGAAGAATACGAGAAAAATAAAAAAGATCAAACAATAGCCTTTGCCTACAGTGGAAACATGTTAAAGTATAGATTAAAAAACTTTGATATTAGGTTAGTAGGAAGATATGCAGGTAAGGTAAACATGAAGAAAGATAGTAATGATGCAAAGTTTGATAAGACAGAACATTTATTAGAAGTAGGGACTGGATTAACAATAGAGAAGAAGAATAAGAGATTTGATATAAGAAGTAGTATAGATGGAAGATATATA
>LJRV01000109.1 GCA_001612575.1 Streptobacillus notomytis | reverse complement strand
AACAATTGAAAGGTGATAAATTAAAAATTAAAGGTAGAATAATAGATGGAAAAGTAGGTGATAAAAACTTGATAGAATCATTAGCAAAGATACCATCAAGACCAGAATTACTAGTTAAGATAGCATACGGAATATTATAGCCAGTAAGAATGTTAGCAGTTGAATTAACTAACGTAGCAGAACAAAAATAAGCTTAATACTATATATATATAAAAAAAAGGAGGAAATCAAATGGCATTTAATAAAGTACAAGTTATTGAAGATTTAAAAGAAATGACAGTATTGAAGCAGTTGAAGAAAAAACAAACTTCGATGTAGTATTAACAGGAGCAGGAGCTAACAAAATAGCAGTTATTGAAGAAGTAAGGGCTATTACAGGATTAGGATTAAAAGAAGCTAAAGACTTAGTAGATAACGGTGGAGCAGTTAAAGAAGGAGCTTCAAAAGAAGAAGCAGAAGAAATTAGAGGTAAATTATGAGCTGCTGGAGCATCTGTAGAATTAAAATAATAACATATTAAAAAAATAGGGAAATAGACATCCGAAATACGTGATGTCTTTTTCCTCATTTATAACAC
>LJRV01000108.1 GCA_001612575.1 Streptobacillus notomytis | reverse complement strand
ACTTTATGCAAAGATAGATGACAAAGGAGAAGTGTATGGGTATGTAAACGGGCGTAAAGTTTCAGGTAAGGAAGGACATCATAAAGACTCACCAACACTAGCTCAAGGACATGGATCAATAGCCATAGGTTCACGGTCTATAGCTTATGCTGATGGAGCAACAGCCATAGGAACTCTTGCTTATGCACGGAAGAAGGGATCAACAGCGAGAGGAACATTAACAAGAGCAGAAGGAGAAGGATCAATAGCAATAGGAAGAGAAACTAATGTATTTG
>LJRV01000107.1 GCA_001612575.1 Streptobacillus notomytis | reverse complement strand
TGTATTAGAAGGTAGTGAATTTGATTATATTCAAGGAATCTCCAAAGGTGAAGGAACTTCTGGGGTTATGAAAAGACATAACTGTGGTGGAAATAGAGCTACACACGGGGTTTCAAGAAACCACAGACTTGGAGGATCAAATGCAGGAGGAGCAGCATCAAACTGAAATGTACCAATAGGTAAGAGACTGGCTGGACGATTAGGAAATGAAGATGTAACAGTTCAAAATCTAAGAGTTGTTAAGTTTCATGTAGAACATAACTTGCTATTAGTTAAAGATGCAGTACCAGGACCTAAAAATGGTTACTTAGTTAACAAGAAACCTGTAAAAAAATTCTACTAAAGAGAGAGGAGGGAAACATGTCCTAACTTAATTTAACAGTATATGATTTCAGTGGCGAAGAAAAAGGCATAGCTACGCTAAGTGGAGAAATCTCTCGATTAGTACCTAA
>LJRV01000106.1 GCA_001612575.1 Streptobacillus notomytis | reverse complement strand
TTACAAAAGCTAGTAAAGAAAAAAGATTAGAAGAAAGAATTAATGATTACGGTAACCAGAATAAGACTGAGATATAGAGAGTTGCAACTAAAAGTAAAGGGGCAAGAAAAAATACAGAGCAGCATAATGGTGGCATGATAGTAGTCCCAGATTATAAGTCTATGTATGATTTCACCTCCTGTTTAATATCCAGCTAATGATGCAAGTTCTGGTTCTATCACTACACACTTTGATTACCATGCTATGTACCACCAATTAGTTAAACTTGATATACCAGGCAATGATGATCCAACTACATTAAGAATGTTGCAGGAGTTAATTAATGTGGACATAAATAACATACCATTAACAGATGCTACGGTAATCAGTATCGTAAATTCTACAGATGCATTAGGAGTTAGTGAAGAACAGATAGG
>LJRV01000105.1 GCA_001612575.1 Streptobacillus notomytis | reverse complement strand
TTAAAACTATTATTCTTAAATCACTCTGTGAAGTATTTTTTTCAACATTATGTGAGTCAAATATAGATAATTTATCTTTAGCTGTAGCAACTATTGATTGTAAATTTTTCTCTCCTTTTCCTAGTGCATCAGCAAGTCCTCTATCTATACAGGGATGTATTCCTTTTTATATTTGTTCTTGATCTGATTTATCTGTATATATTCTTTGTAATTTTTCTAATATTTCTTTGTCTTTATTAGGATTGAATTACGGTCTATTTGTTAATTTTTTTAATCTATCTTCTAGTGGACCAATAGGATCTGTAATAAAATTAACTACACTTGATAGATACGGTTCTCCTTTTACTTTGTATAACTCATAAAG
>LJRV01000104.1 GCA_001612575.1 Streptobacillus notomytis | reverse complement strand
GGGAATTACACCCCGCCCTGAAGCGATGGGTTTTATTATAGCGCGCTTGGCAAAATTGGCTAGATGCTTTTGTAGAATGCTAAGTCTCTTTATGAATAAGTATTTTCATAAATTGAAATAGGCTTTTT
Source organism: Streptobacillus notomytis (assembly GCA_001612575.1). Lineage (GTDB taxonomy): Bacteria > Fusobacteriota > Fusobacteriia > Fusobacteriales > Leptotrichiaceae > Streptobacillus > Streptobacillus notomytis. Next base: position 228 of record LJRV01000104.1, on the reverse strand, counting down.
AACAAGAGCTTACTTGTTGAGCTTAAAAGTGAATGTTATGTTTTTTCTAGAAAATTATAAATAAAACAGGTGTTTCATGCAGATAAGAGATTATTATCCTTTTAGGAATACTTTATTTATTCAGCATCTCCATATTTTCAGTTATGTATTTATGGCGCTCAGTATTCTGTACTTAATTGCTGCTAATTGGTTGATGCTTCCGGATAGCATTCAACTCATTATTCCACC
>LJRV01000103.1 GCA_001612575.1 Streptobacillus notomytis | reverse complement strand
AAAAAAATAGCTAATGGACCAGTTGAATATTCAACAAATGATGATGAAAAGGTTGTAACAGGACAAGATAATAAGTTATACACAGTAGCATATATTAAAAACATCTATTATGATAAAACTTCATCGACATACAAACCTAAAAACACAACTACTAATGGAAATATGAACCAATTAACTCCAGTAGATAGTAAAGATGTAATAGTAAACCTAATGCCAAAAGGAAATGGCAATGAACCTATATCTATAGGAAATGTAAAGAGCATTCTAGGAGAAGATGCAACACCAGAAAAAATCAAAGAATTCCTAGAAGATAAAGATGATATATTTAAGAACAATAAAAACAACGTAGCAACAGGAACAGACCTAAAGGCACTAGCAAAAGCAGGTCTTAATTTCTCTGGTAATACAGTATCAGGAGAAGAAGTACATAGAAACCTAGGAGAAAAAG
>LJRV01000102.1 GCA_001612575.1 Streptobacillus notomytis | reverse complement strand
TTTCCCCTTCCACTACCATCTATATTCTACTTTTAAATCTGCTTTTACATTTGTTGCTTTATACTTTAACTGTTTGTCACTTTCCATCTTGGCACTTACATCTACTCCTATACTTGGTCTTATTTGCAACTTCTCTCCTAAATATCTTAAATCTAACTCTAATCCCGGGCTTATTAATAAAACTGTATTATTATTAGTCCCAAATGAGTTTTCATCTTTCTTTATCTTATCTGTCTCTTCCTTACTAAAGTCCTCTATACCCTTTTCACCTATTTGATTTCTCTTTATCCTATTTAAACTCTCATATAACTTATCTGATTTTATTCCTGTTGAATAACTTACATTTAATTTTCCTATAATCCCCACATTATCATTCATTTCATATCTTAACTTATTCTCATTATATAGCTTATATGAATATTGTAATGTTAAGTGTAGTTTGTTATCACTTGAAGGTGCTGCTTGAGCGGCTGCTGCAGCTACTACCATATTTCCGTTATTTAACTGACTAAACAATGATATTGTCTTTGCTCCTAGTGTTGTTGTTAAGCTTAGCTTTTTATTTGTCTTGTAATCTATTGTCCCTTTTGTGTCTGCTAATAGTAATAATTCATCTGTATCATTACTGTGGTTTAATATTGATAACCTATTTGAACTTGTAAAGTTTAATTCTCCACTTAATGTTAATCTTTCATTAACACTATATTCTGCCTTATTATCACTCCATGCATTTATTATACTAAAATTCTTTTTATCTACATGTCCAAATATATATCTAACATCTGAATTATGTTTTACTTCTACACTCTTTGTCTTCCTATTATATATAACTCCTGCTCCTACTTCTAATAGGTGTTCTATTTCTCCAAATTTTACTTTATTTGATTGACCAGACTGAGCAGAAGCCATAGCTTGAGCATTAGCTCCATCTTGGGTCATCTTTGCATATCCTCCATATTTACCCACTAACATTAAACTTAACTCTTTAGTTAAATCATACTTTAATCTGTTATTTGTATATAATAAAGATATTATTTGATCTGAACCTTTTTTATATTCATTTGCATCTACTTCAAATTTATCTGTAAGATCTACTCTTGCCTTTAACTTATTCTTTGATTCTATCTCTATCTTATTCTTACTATACTTTACATCAAATTTTATCTCTGGTTTATATAAGCTCTTTGGCATTTGTTTTACTTTTACTTCTTTAAATACTACTTCTGCACCTATCCCTCCTAATAACTCTAAGTTATTAGCATTATACTTAATCCCATTTTCTAATAATAATGAATAATTCTTTTTATCATTTGGTACTATTGTCCCTAAATATATCTTTCCTTTATTAGATATCTCTAATTTCCCTAACTTACTTAATGTATTTAGTTCTAATCTTAATCTTCCACCTTTTTCATATGTATCCTTCTTTAACTTATGGTTTACATATGCTTCTATTTCATGATTACCTTTTTTTGTCTTTATATTTACAAAGTTTTCTACTCTATATTCTCCATTTTGTAAATAACCTGCTGTATATATAGATCCACTATGTAGTTTAAATAGTTTATGATTATAATTTAATATTAATGAAAATAATGTCTCTTCATTTTCTTTAAATCTTAATCCTTGTGAATGATAATATCCTTTTAATGCTTCTTTATCTTTTTCATATCTTTCTTCCCAATCTACTCTTTTTTTTAGAAATTCTTTTACATACTTTTCATGCTTTTCTGTTTTATATGTATATGAGGCATTTAATATTAGTTCTAGTTCTTCTGTTATGTTTCTTCTAAAATTTACTCCTGCATATCCTTTTCCATCTATAGTGCTATCTCCTTTTACTCCTGCTCCTCCAAATACAAATATTTCTTTGTTCTTTCCAAAGATACCTCCTGCATTTAGTTCAAATAATCCTTTTTTAGTAAATGAGCTCTCATAGCCTAGCTCTATATTTGAATCACTTGTTACATAATATTCTGCACCAAATACACTCGCACTTATGCACAATATCCCTATAAGTTTTCTACTTATCACTTCTTCCTCCTACTTCTTCTTTTCTTTTAGCTTTTTTATTATACCCCCCCCCCTGTATTTTTGTCAACAAAAGAATATTATAAATTTTAAGATAAAGAGGCAAATAAAATTTGCCTCTTTTTTACCAGCTGCTTCCCCCTCCTCCTCCAAATCCACCACCTTAT
>LJRV01000101.1 GCA_001612575.1 Streptobacillus notomytis | reverse complement strand
CAGTTGCACTTGTATCTCGCCAGTTAGCACTTTAATCTATCACTGTTTTATCAGAAAAATTATCATTACTTTCAGATAATTCAAACAAGGTAACATTGGAGCATAAGGTTGGACAAGAACTTACAACAATAAAAAATGATTTTAAGACAACAAATAAGATAAAAGTAAAAATGTCAAAAGGCTTAGACTTAGAGACATTAGCAGAGTACAAGTTAGGAGCAGACTTTAAGACAAGTAATAATGGTAAAGAATATACACATGCTCTACTAACAGGAGGAACTCTATCAATAAAAAAAGAGATAGAAGAAGTAAATGTAGAAAGTAAAATAGAAGGAAGATACCTATTTGACACAAAACATAAACCAACAGAAAAAGCAAAAGATCTAAGACATCAAGGATTTGTATGGACAGAAAATAAGGTAGGCTATGAGTTTAATGATAACAATAAGCTAGAAGGAAAGCTAAATTTATACAACCAAGTACACTTACATACAAACCCAAGCTCATTAGATAACAATAAAGACTTCTATGATGTATTCTTAGCAAACATATTATTAAACTATACAAACATAAATGGAATATACACAAATGAATTAAGCTTAGATGCAAAATATGGCTTAGACGCAGTATTTAAAAAAGATAATGCTTCTAAAATTAATGATATGGGAACCTATCAAGCCCTAAGTTTAGATTTTGTTTTTCGTTAGAAAATTTAAAAAAAAATAAATATAAAATAGTTTGGCTTAGATATTTTATTAGATTTATGAATATATTTTAATTTTTTAACTTTGCTTATCATTATCAGTATAAATGTATTTTGAAAGCTATTTTTAAATTTTGTTTGTTGACAAAATAATATTTATAAATAAATTTTTATCAAGATATTTATATAATTATTTTAAAGGATAGGAGTATAATATAGTTTTATATATATTATACAAAAAATATGAAGAAAAATGATTTAATTTCTATTTTTGCACTTTTTTCTATTATTTTTTATTTTGATTCAATTTATAAACAAATAAGTTGTAGTATAAATTGTTAAAATAATTATGGAAATCAAAATAATAATTTTATACTGGGAGATGATTTTAAGTCAGATGGTACTATAAGAGAATTATCAAATATTTTTGAAGACGGGGTTTATAATTCAATATTAATAGGAGTTCAAAATAAGAGGTCTAAGGTTAATGGAAAAAATTTTGATATGTTAGCTGTAGAATATAAGAATATGATTGGAAATAAACAAGCAGTTACTTTAGGTGTTTGGAATCATATTTTAGGAATTAGTTCTACATTTATTGTTATTGAATCAAATTCTATAGGAAAAGATTCTGTTGCAGATGGTAGACGTGCAGTGAATAAAGGAGAAAACTCGGTAGCTATAGGAAAATTAACTAAAACTAATGAATATTATATAGTTTTAGGACAATAGGTTAAGGCAGAAAGTAAGAATGCAGGAGCAATAGGAGATAATGCAAAATCATCAGCATAATATGTAACAGCGATAGGAGTATATACAACAATACTGTAGCAATAGGTAGAACAAGTAATGCAAGTGGGAAATCTTTTATTGCAATAGGAGAAAATACAAAATCTTCTAGTAGATTTTTACTGGTTTTAGGTAATAATGCAAATGCAAGTGTTGATAAATCAGTGGCACTTGGATCAGAAAGTACAACATTAGCTCAAAAATCATTAAATGAAGTAATAGTAGGGGTATTAAAATATAGTGGATTTGCAGAAAATAAGCCTATTTCAGTTGTATTTATTGGTTCTGTGGGTAAAGAAAGATAATTTAAAAATGTAGCTGCAGGACAAATAACTAACACATCAACAGATGCGATCAACGTCTCACAGTTATTTGCGACTAATAATGTCATAGGGAACTTAGTAAATTCAACCAAAAACATTTTAGTAGGAACTATAACTGTAACTACAAATGGAAATGATGCTGGAAAAGTTAGCATTACAAATATAAGAGATACTAATAAAGATACGATTCATGATGCTATAAAAGCAGAAAAAACAACATTAACTGTAAATAATGATGAAGAGGGAAATAAATCTAATAAAGGTAATTTTGTATTAACTTCAAAAATAGATGATAAGGATAGACATAATTAAGTTAAATGATAAAGTAACTTTAGGAGGAAAAATATTATTAGATGGAAATACAGTTAAGATAAACAGAAGATCAATTAAAAGAGTTAGAAGATAAGTTAAGTAATTCAATAAATATTTTTTTATTTAATGTGAAGGCAGGGAAAGAAGGAACTGGAACATGAGAAAGTAAAGAAAAGATTAAAAAAAGATGATATCTTAAAATTTAATTTAGGAGATAATTTAAGCATTAAAAAAAGTGTAAAAGACTTTACATATTCATTAAGTAAAGAAGAAAATTGAATTTGATAGTAATGGAAGAGAAAAATCTGTATAAATAAGTAAAAGTGGATTAAACAATATAGGTAATAAGATAACTAATGTAGCTGATGGAATTGATGAAAAAGATGAAGTTAATAAGGCTCAACTAGATAGAATAGAGAATAATAATATATCATTTACTGGAGATAGTGGAAGCACAGAAAAACAAACTTTAAATAAAACAGGAGGCCTAAACTTTAAAATTAGAGGTTCAGAATATATAAGAACAACAGCAAAGGGAAATGAAGTAAGTATAGATATATTAGATAAATTAAAAGAAGACATATCAAAGGTATTGCTGTAAATTCATGAGTAGTAAGTGCAGTAGCCATATCTAATTTACCACAGATAGATAAAAAAGGATATAACTTATCAGGTTCATATGGATACTTTAATGGAGATCATGCTTTAGCTTTAGGTTTATCAGGAACAAATGATTTAACAAATTTAATATATAGAGCAAGTGGATCATTAAATACAAAAGGATATGTAGCATTTGGATATCAATTTGACAAATTAGAGACAAGAAAAAAAGATATGTTAACATTACAAAGAAATGGAAACATAAATATGCTAGATGAGAAAGTATATGAGCATGATATTAAGATAAAAGAACTTGATGAAAAGATTATAAAAAATAATAAGGATTTAGAAGATAAGATTGCAAAATTAGAGGAGCTTATAAAAGCATTAATTAAAAATCAAAGTAAAAATATTATTGATAATTTACTTTCTAATTTAGTAGGTAAAGAGATATCTGTAATTTTGGATATACAGATACTGATGGTAGTGATAAATATAATTTAAAACTAGGATTTAATGCAATTATTAGTGATGAAAAAACTGCACAAGGTAAAGCCTTAAATAGGAGAGTTGATATAATAATAAAATGGAAGGATAAATAAAAAAGACAGCTACTAGTATAGTAAACTGTCTTTTTTATTGATTATTTTTTATATTAAATTTTTCATTCTTTGTTTTATAACCATATACATAATCTAAATTTATATTTTCCATAGATTTAAATACCTTTTGTTTTAAACCAGGATTATTAGCCTCTAAAGTTTTTAGCATTTCTTTAATTTCTCTTCTTTTACTCGATGTTTTTCCTGCTTCAATAACACAACCACAGTTCATAGCTCTAATACCATTTTTTTTAGTGAACTTAATAATATCCTCTTCATAAACATTTACCATAGGTCTTATTAAAGTTAAATTACCAGATGTTGAAGGCATTTTAGGCAACATAGTTTTTAAAGTACCACCATAAAAAAGATTGATTAGTGTAGTTTCAATAACATCATCAAAATGATGACCAAGTGCTAATTTATTATACCCCATATCTTCTATATTCTTATAAAGCACACCTCTTCTCATTTTTGCACATAAAAAACATGGATATTCATTTGCCATTTCATTAGCAACTTTCCATATATTTGTATCTATTATATCACAATTAATATTTAATTCCTTTAGATTAAATTTAAAATGTTCTAAATCTTCTTCTCTAAATCCTGGATTTAGGCTTATAGCTTTAAATTCAAAGTTAAATCTTTTATCTTTTTTTAGTTCTTGAAATAGTTTAACGAGTAGTAAAGAATCTTTACCGCCAGAAACAGCTATAGCTATTTTATCACCATCTTCTATTAAACCATATTCAAGTATTGCTCCTAAAAATTTTATATATATTTCTTTTCTAAATGTTGTTCTAATACTTTCTTCTATTTCCTCTACGGCTTTAAGTGGACCATCAGGAATAATTGCATTACAACTTAAATTAATCATTTCAAACTCCTAAAATAAATATACAAGATTATATCACTAAAAGAAAAAATATTCAAATAATGCTATATTTTTTAAATAATATTATCTATAACTTAGATAAACATTAGAAGTATTTACATATACACATTAAATGTTGTATAATTAGAGTGTCAATAAAAATAGAGGAGAAATGATATGAAAAAGAAATTATTAATACTTGCAACTTTACTTATAGCTACAATAAATTTTGCAGGGACTAAAGAAGATTTTGAAAAAGCTTATAAAAATTATGAAACAACAAAAAATGTTGAACAATTAGAAAAAGATTTATTAGAAATTGTAAAATCAAAAACAGATCATTACACAATAAGTTCTAAATTTGATTTGGCGAAAATAAAAATTATTCAAAATAAGAATGCAGAAGCTAGAAAATACATAAATGAAATTTTAGCTGATAAGTTAGTTAGTGCAGATGGTATAAAAATGGCTAAGACTTTACTTTATTCTATTGAAGAAAACTATGATAAAAAAATGAAACTATTATCTGAATTAATAGCATCAGATCCAAAAGATTTATCTTTACAAGTTGAAATGTTAAAAGAATTATCTGTTAAAAAAGATAATGTTAAATTCGATAAGTTATATAAAGAATATGTAAAAAATATATCTAAAGATGAAAAAGTAAAAACATCTTTTGATATTAACTTAATTAAAGACTTATTAGCTCAAAAACAATTTTCAAATGCAGATAAAATTATTAAACCATATTTTACAAGTAAAAATAATGAATTAAAAGCATTAGCAAATTATTATACAGCTATAAGTAAATTTGAACAAAAAGATATTAAAAACTCAGTAAAATATTCAGATATGGCAAGTAAGTTATCAAAAGAATTAGATGCTGATATAGAAAACTTTAGTTACTTATTAGCTATAGAAACTAAGCAACATGATAAGGCGTTAAAAAAATTAATGATATTGAAAAATCTTACTAAAGAAAAGAGTGTATATTTTGAATTAATTTCTTTAGCAGAAATCTTAAATAAAAAAGAATTGGTAGAAAGTACTATTAAAGAATTTAGAACTATGTTAGATGAAAAACAAAATATGTATTTAAATGATACTTTAGCTAAGTTATTTTTATCAGATAAAATGTTTGAATTAGCAGAAAAATATGCTAAAAAAACTATAACAGAAGATAAAAACCCTGAAGGTAATTTAGTTCTTGCAGTTATATATGCTAATTTAAATAAAAAAGAAGAAGCTTTAAAAAATGTTAGAGAAGCTATTTCTAAAAAAGTTGAAGGAGCAGTAGAAGTAGAAAAACAAATATTAGAAAAACTAAAATAGGATGCTATGCATCCTATTTCATATTATGAAATAAATATAACGTTATATATTTTGATTTTATAGGTAAAATGAAGATATTGATTAGATTGTAATAAAAAAAATTGTGCAGACTTAATCTATATGGTATACTTTAATTGTACTAAGATATTAGACAGGAGGAATTAAAATGAGTTTTAAACTTAAAGATTTACCTTATGCTTATGATGCTTTAGAACCAGTGATAGATAAAGAAACTATGCATCTTCATCATGGTAAACATCATAATGCTTACGTTACAAATTTAAATAACCTTATAGAAGGTACAGGATTTGAAAATGCAACGATAGAAGAAATATTAACATCACTAGATAAAATGCCTGAAGCTAAAAGAACAGGGATTAGAAATAACGCTGGAGGAACATACAATCATGATATATTCTGGGAAACAATGATACCAGGTGGATCAAAAGAACCAGTGGGGAGATTAAAAGAAGCAATAGATAAAACTTTTGGTTCTTTTGAAGAATTCAAAAATTTATTTAATTCTAAGGGATTAACTCAATTTGGTTCAGGTTGGGTATGGTTAGTTAGTGATGAAGAAGGAAATTTAGAAGTATTATCTACAAGTAATCAAGACACTCCATTATCTGATGGAAAAAAAATAATTTTATGTAATGATGTTTGGGAACATGCTTATTATTTAAATTACCAAAATAGAAGAGCTGATTATCTAAAAGAATGGTTTAACGTAGTAAACTGGGATATTGTAAGCGATAGATATTAATATTTTTGTCCTCGAAAGAGGACTTTTTTTATTTCTATCTTCCCTTTTTATAATTATTATGTTATACTTAATTTAATCACTATATATGGAGTTAAGAATATAATTGAATATACAATATATTGTGTTATAAGATGATTTGAAAGAGGTTGTTATGAAAATATTAAAAAGAGATGGTAGAGTAGAAAAATACGATTCAAATAAAATTAGAAATGCTATAATTAGAGCAAATGAAACTGTGATGTTAGAAGATAGAATATGTGATAAAAAAATAGAAGAAATAATACAACATATAGAGGATAAAAAAATATCTACAGTTGAAGAGATTCAAGACTTTATAGAAAAATCTTTAGTACATGAAGGGTTATATAAACTAGCGAAAAACTACATAGTATATAGATATACAAGATCTCTTGTTAGAAAAGCTAATACAACAGATGAGTCTATACTCGCATTAATACAAAATGTTAATAAGGAAGTTGGAGAAGAAAATTCAAATAAAAATTCATCAGTAGCATCTACTCAAAGAGATTTAATTGCAGGTGAGGTTAGTAAGGATTTAACAAGACGGATAATACTTCCAGAGCATATTAGTAAGGCTCATGAAGAAGGAATGTTACATTTTCATGATGCAGATTATTTTATTCAAAATATTTTTAATTGCTGTTTAGTAAATATTAAAGATATGTTAGATAATGGTACGGTTATTAACTCAAAATTAATAGAATCACCTAAAAGTTTTCAAGTTGCATGTACAGTACTTACTCAAATAATTGCAGCAGTTGCAAGTGGACAATATGGTGGTCAAAGTATAGATATTAGACGCTTAGGTAAATATTTACGTATAAGTAGAGATAAATATATGAATAAATACAGAGAAAAGTATAGTAATTTAGATGAAAAAATTTTACATTCATTAGTAAAAGATAGGGTTAAAGATGAATTAAGAAGTGGGGTTCAAACTATACAATATCAAATTAATACATTAATGACAACTAATGGTCAATCACCATTTGTAACCCTATTTCTTTATGTAAGAGATGATGATGAGTATAAAGAAGAGGTTGCAGATATAATAGAGGAGATATTCAATCAAAGAATACAGGGAATAAAAAATGATCAAGGTGTTTATGTAACGTCTGCATTTCCAAAATTAGTATATGTATTAGATGAAAACAATGTATTAAAAGGTGGGAAATATGATTATTTAACTAGATTAGCTGTAGAATGTACATCTAAGAGAATGTATCCTGATTATATAAGTGCTAAGATAATGAAAAATAATTATGAGGGTAATGTATTTTCACCTATGGGATGTAGATCTTTTCTTTCACCATACAAGGATAATAATGGAGAATATAGATTTGAGGGAAGATTTAATCAAGGAGTAGTAAGTTTAAATTTAGTACAAATAGCTTTAATTGCAAAAACAGAAGAAAAATATTTTGAATTATTAGAAGATAGACTAAATTTATGTTTTGAAGCATTAATGTTAAGACATAATAGATTAAAAGGAACATTATCTGATATTTCACCTATACATTGGCAATATGGGGCTATATCAAGACTTAAAAAAGGAGAGAAAATAGATAAGTATCTTATGGATGGATATTCAACTATATCTCTTGGATATATAGGAGTGTATGAAGCTGCAAAACTTATTACAGGTAAATCTCATACTACTAAAGAAGGAAAGATATTTGCTTTAAAATTAATGAAAAGATTAGAAGCTGCAACTATAAAATGGAAAAAAGAAACAGGAATAGGTTTTGGTCTTTATGGAACTCCTGCTGAAAGTCTTTGTTATAGATTTGCAAGAATAGATAAGAAAAAATTTGGTGTAATTGAAGATGTTACTGACAAGGGATATTACACTAATTCATATCATGTAGATGTAAGAGAGAATATTTCTGTATTTGATAAATTTAATTTTGAATCAGAATTTCAAAAAATATCTAGTGGTGGAGCAATATCTTATGTTGAAATACCTAATATGACTAAAAATGTTGAAGCTTTAGAGGAAATGGTTAAATATATATATGATAATATACAGTATGCAGAATTTAACACTAAAACAGATTATTGTCATGTTTGTGGTTTTGATGAAGAAATGATAGTAAATAATGAGAATAATTGGGAATGTCCACAATGTAATAATAGGGATAAAACAAAAATGAATGTTATAAGAAGAACTTGTGGATATTTAGGAGAAAATTTTTGGAATGAGGGGAAAACTAGAGAGATAAGTAAAAGAGTGTTACATATATGAGAATAGCAAAAATTAAACCTACAGATATTTCTAATGGTATTGGTATAAGGGTAAGTATTTTTGTATCTGGCTGTAGACATGCTTGTCAAGGTTGTTTTAATAAAGAAATATGGTCATTTGAAAAAGGTGAAGATTTTGACGATAGCATACTTAATGATATATATACATATTTAGATAAATCATATATTAAAGGGTTAACGTTTTTAGGAGGAGAACCATTAGAACCTAAAAATCAGGAAGGGGTATATTTTATTCTTAAAAGTGTAAAAGAAAGGTTTCCTTATAAAGATATTTGGCTATATTCAGGTTTTACTTATGAATATTTAATGTCAGATATGTTATCATATTTTCCAAAGTTAGGGAAAATATTAGAGTTGACTGATGTTTTAGTAGATGGCAAATTTGAATTATCATTACTTGATTTAAAACTAAAATTTAGAGGTTCTAGTAATCAAAGAATAATTGATATGAAAAAAACTAGGGAAAAGGGTGAAATAATATGGTTGAAAGAAATAGAGGATGTTTCAAAATACACTTTGGATAAGGAAGCTATATCAGAAAGAATGGATAGGTTAATAAAAATAGATAGAATGGGACTTTAAGATATTTTCTTAAAGCCCTTTTCTTTTTAATTGGGATAATCTATTTTTATTGATTTTAAGATATGAATTGGTATATAATATAGGTATGATAAGTAAGGGAGTTGATTATGAAATTAAAAAAAGTTTTAATATATAGTAGACATGGAATAAGGTATCCGTTATTTAATTTAGAAGAAATAAGTAAAATTGTAAATCCTGAAAAAATTAAATGGGATTTTGAAGACGGAATACTTACTAAAAAAGGAGAAATGTTAGAGTATGAGTTTGGAAAATATTTGAAAAAATATTTAGATAAATTAGATTTTAATATTTCAACTAAAGAATTTCATACAAATTCCATGAAAAGAACTGTATTAACTTCAAAAATATTAGCTTTATCTATGTTTCCTTTTGAAAATATAGAGGTAAAATATATGTTTGATGATATGAAAAAAGTTGATTTAAATTACAATATTTTATTAACTCCAGATATTATTAATACAGAAAAAATAGAAAAATCTGATAAAAAATTAAAGAATTCATATAATTTAATAGAATCAAGTTTAGGATTAGAAAAAGATAGTATATATAATCTTAAATCTAAAATAACTATAGATGATAGAGGGATTATATATTCAGATGGTGCTTTTAAATACGGGACAGATATAGTAGATATGTATATTTTAAAATATTATGAAGGGTTTAAATATGATGAAATATTTAAAAGCAATAATTTTAGGGAAGAACTTAAAGAAATGTCTAAGGTAAAAGACTCACTACTTGACCTTTTATTTGCAGATAAGGAGTATGTAAATTATTCTGAAAAAAGTGCATATAAATTAATGTTAAAGCATGCTAAAAATGACATAGATTTATCTGTAATAGTTGGACATGATTCAAATATTGCTACAATATTAGCGGCTTTAGATATTAATACTGAGGATCTAGGTAATGAGTTTGAAAAATATCCTATAGGTTCTAAACTAGTATTTAAAATATATGAAAATGATATTTTTGATTTAGATATACTTTATTATGATGTTGATAGAATAAGATATATGGAAGATAGGGAACCAATTTGTAAAACTTTAGTAAATAAAAAAAATTTTAAGTAGAGGTGTAAAATGAACGAAGTAATTAAGTTAATTGAAAATAGGAAATCAGTAAGGAATTTTACTGGAGAAAAAGTAGATAAAAGAGATTTAGAATTAATATTAAGAACATTACTTAGAATGCCAAATTCAAGAAATTTACAGAAATTATCTTTTGTTGTTCTGCAAGATAAAGAAAAAATAGAAAAACTTTCAGAATATTGTGGAAAACAAAAACAAGTTGCTACAGCAGATGCTGTAGTTATAATAGTTGGGGATTATAGTAAATTAATAGGATCATTAAAGATAAAAGAAGAAGAAGTAGAAGAAAATATATTTTCAACTTCTATAATCTCAGACATGTTTGGAGATGCAGGTATAGCTGCTGCAACTATAGATCTATTAGGGAACTCTTTAGGATATGGTTCAACTATTATAGGTGGAGTATTTAGTGTTGAACCATTAGAAATAGTTAAATTATTAAACTTACCTAGACATACTTTCCCTATTTATGGGGTAACTTTAGGTGTTCCTGAAGAATTTGTTAAAAATTCACCCCTTAAACCTAGAACAAAGTTTGAAAATGTAGTGTTTTTTGAAGAATATGATAAGGAAAAAGCTATAGAGGGTGTAATAGATTACAATGAAGAATTAAATAAATATTGGGAAAGCATAAATGTTAATTTACCATCACATTTAGATGTAGTTAGATCATATTTAAAAGGTGTAAATACAGAATTTTTAACAGGATTTATGAATGAGCAAGGATTTAAAAAATAATGAAAAACAGGAAATGCTTTTAGAAATAGATGAGTTAATAAGTCATTTAGAGAAAAAGAATGTTAAGTTTAATGATAAGGAAAAAGCAAAAGAAACTTTATCTAATTTAGGATATTTCAAGTTAAAAGAATTTTCATATATTTATAGGGATGAAAATGGTAGATATTTTGATAATACTTATTTTGAAAATTTTGTTGATAATTTTTATCTTGATAAAAAGTTAAGATTAGAAATATTATCATTAATTGAAAATATTGAAATATATCTTAAAACTAAACTTGTACAAATACTTGGCAAAAAAGGTGCTTACACTTATTTAGATTTACCTAAGTGGGTAAATAGGGAAGCAGATCCTGAAAGCATTAAAAGAATACATCAAAAAATACTTAAAAAGAATGATAAAATAGTAAATATGGAATATTTTGATAAAAAGGTAGTAAGTCTTTATGTGGAGAAGTATAAAAAGAAAGTTTTACCTATATGGGTAATAATGGAAACATTAACCCTAGGAGAAGTAAAAGAAATGCTTAATGTTGCATATCCTAAAATGTTTGAAAATATGTACATAAATATATATTTAGAATACGATGAATTTTTAAGTAATCTAGAAATTATTAAAGATGTTAGAAATATGTCAGCACATAATAATGATGTATTAACAGAGACATATAGTGTTGGAAATATTATTGATGTTATAGAAATAATATTACATTTTTGTAAGAGCATAGATATAGATGTTGATTATAATGGAATAAAAAAAATCTTATTAGAAATAGAGGAGAAAACTTATTGGTTTAAGAATATATCTAGGGAGTATATAGAGAAATTAATTGATAGGAGTAAGTGATGAAAAGGAGTATAAAAAGATTGGTCACGCTTATATTAACTCTTGGTTTGTTAAATTGTATGAATGATAAATCATATGAAAAAGTAACAGAAAATATAGCTGTTGAAAAATCTGTTGAAGAAAAAGTAGAAGAAAAAATAGAAGAGAAAATAGAAGAGAAAATAGAAATTGAAGAAAAAAAGGTTTTAAGGCCAGATGATATATTAAGATACCATTATAAAAAGATTGCCAAAACTATAGATCCAAGTATTAGTTTTGAGGGTGTAAATGTAAAAAAATATAGAATTAGTGATGATGAAATATATTTTGGAGATGATGAAGAATTAGTACTTAATTTAGAAAAGTTTAAGGCAATATTTAAATCTGGCGTAGGACTTCCTTCTTTATATAAGGGAGAGGTATTAGTTCCTAAAAAAAGAGAAGTAGATATGTCAAAGAAACATATAGTTTTTTCTTTTGATGATGGTCCTAGGAATAAGTATCATGAATTAATAAGAGAAGTTTTTAATGAATATGATCAAACAGCCTCATTTTTTCTATTAGGAGAAGTAGTTAAGAAAAATTCTAATATGGTTATAAGAACATATTTAGATGGGCATGAAATTATGGGTCATTCATTTACTCATCCTGATTTAACTAAGTTAAGTCCAGAAAAAATTTGGAAAGAATATCAAGGTTGTAATGATGCAATTTTTAAGGTTATAGGACTAGATGTAAAATATTTAAGACCACCTTATGGTGCTGTTAACAAAAAGGTAAAAGACATAGTTGGTGGAAAAAGAAATATAGTATTATGGGATGTTGATTCTGAAGATTGGAAAAGTAGAAATGTGGAAACTATAATTTCAAGAGTTCTTCCTGTAGTTAAAGATGGAGATGTAGTATTATTTCATGACCTATATTTAGAATCATATGAAGCTATAAAATATATGGTTCCAATATTAATAGATCAAGGTTATCAATTTATTAGTTATGAAGATATGATAAAAATTAAAAATAGGCAGAAAGGAGGATAACTCTATGGAAAATGTATATTTTTGGTTAGTATTATTCGTGATATTTATTGTAATTGAAATTTTAACATATAATTTAGTTACTATATGGTTTTCTTTCGCTTCATTAATAGTGGTATTAATTAGCATGGCATTTAAAAATACTGCATTAGAGATATTTATTTTCTCTTTATTAGTTGTAATATTTTTAATATATACAAGACCTATAATTAATAAATATTTTGTTAAAGAAAATTTTCATTCAGATTTTAAAGGGACTAAAGTAAGTATAATTGATATAGAAAATGGAATATATGTTGTTAGATTTAAAGGAAGTAAATGGAGTGCTATATCAAGTGAAGAATTTAAAATAGGAGATATAGCAATTATATATGGATTTGATGGTAATAAAATATTAATAAAAAGAGAGAAAGAGGTATAAGTTATGATAGTATTATTTGGTATAATTTTATTATTATTAGCAATGGTGGCAATTTCAGGAGTTAGAATAGTTCCAGAATCTTATGTATATGTAGTAGAAAGACTTGGAAAATATTCACAAACATTAGAATCTGGATTAAGTTTTATTAATCCATTAATAGATAGAGTTGCTAAACAAGTAACTTTAAAAGAACAAGTGGTAGATTTTGATCCACAAGGAGTAATAACTAAGGATAATGCTACTATGCAAATTGATACAGTTGTGTATTTTCAAATTACTGATCCTAAATTATTTACTTATGGAGTTGAAAGACCTATAGCAGCTATAGAGAATTTAACAGCAACTACTTTAAGAAATATTATAGGGGATATGACAGTTGATCAAACTCTTACAAGTAGGGATGTTATTAATTCTAAAATGAGAATGGAGCTTGATGAAGCAACAGATCCATGGGGAATTAAGGTTAATCGTGTTGAGTTAAAAAGTATAATACCTCCAACAGAAATTAGAATAGCTATGGAAAAAGAAATGAAAGCAGAACGTGAAAAAAGAGCTAAGATTCTTGAAGCACAAGCACAAAAAGAAAGTGCTATCTTAGTTGCAGAAGGGGAAAAGACTGCAGCGATATTAAGAGCAGAAGCTAAAAAAGAAGTAAGTATTAAAGAAGCTGAAGGGAGGGCAAAAGCTATACTTGCATTAAAAGAAGCAGAAGCAAATGGAATAAAAATATTAAATTCTTCAACTCCAACTAAAGAAATACTTGCTCTAAGATCGCTTGAAAGTTTAGAAAAAGTATCACAAGGAGAAGCTACAAAAATATTTATACCTAGTGAATTACAAAATTTGACTTCATTACTTGCAGGTATTAGAGAGATAAAATAAATATGATGATAAAAGATTTTGAATTGAAAGATAGGGCCAAATTATTTGTTCTAGCTATTTTAGGAATGCTGTTTTCGCAATTTTTAGGTGGTTTTATTGAAGGAATTACTTCTGCAATACAAAAAAGACCACTTGATTTGTATAATATACTATTTTTGTCTAATATATTTACTTTTTTAATAATTTATTTTGGTTTAAAAAGATTTAAAATAAGTATTTTTGAAAAAGAAAACGTTTCATTAATCCAGTTTATATCAGTATTTGTTTCTACAGTTATATTAAGTAGAATTATAGGGATTATTAATATCTATTTTTCTATTAATCCTGATAATCAAAAACAATTAGAATTAATAGTAGGTAATAAAAATTATATATTGATAATACTAGTAATTGGAATTATGGCACCCATAGTAGAAGAAATAGTTTTTAGAAGAATAATATATAATTTATTTAAGAATAGATATGTTGGATTAATGGTATCTATATGTTTATTTTCATTAGTGCATGCACCTAAAAATATTTTAGAATTTTTAGTATATTTTATGTTAGGTTTAGTGTTTACAGGAACATATTTTGTTACAGGTTCTTTAAAACTTGCTATACTTTCACATATGACCAATAACCTTATATTTATATTAGGGTATATTGCTAAATAGAAGGGAAATAATAATGTGTAAATTAGAAATAATTTTTGAAAAATTAGGAATAGATGGACTGCTTTTAACAGATTACTATAATAAAAGATATTTTACAGGATTTACTGGAACTACAGGGATAGCTTTAGTAACTAAAAAAAATAAGTATTTTATTTCTGATTTTAGGTATACAGAACAGGCTACTAAACAAGTAGAAAAATATGGTTTTACATTTATAGAAGATAATGCAAGAAACTACAATAAACTTCTAGAACTTGCAAAAGAAGATGGAGTTACTAAACTTGGTATAGATAATTTAGCACTTTCATTTTCTGAATATGAATCTATAAAAAATGAATTTGACTTTGCAGAATTAGTAAAAGCTTCAAGCGAGTTATTAATTTCAAGAAGAGTTAAAACTGAAGAAGAAATAGAAAAAATTAGAAAAGCTATAAAAATAAGTGAAGAAGCTTTACTTGAAACTATACCTCAAATAAAAGAGGGTATGACAGAAATAGAAGTTGCAGCTATTTTAGAATACAATCAGAGAAAAAGAGGGGCAAGTGGAACTTCTTTTGATACTATAGTTGCAAGTGGATATAGATCTGCTATGCCACATGGAGTAGCAAGTGATAAAAAAATTCAAAAAGAAGAGTTTATAACTATAGACTATGGTTGTTATTATGATGGTTATGCAAGTGATATTACAAGAACTATTTATTTTGGAGAAAATATAGAACCTAGAATGCTTGAAATTTATGAAACAGTAAGAAAGGCAAATGAGCTTGGAATAGAGTTGGTTAAAGCAGGAAAAACAGGGAAAGAAATAGATTTAGCAGTAAGAGAATCTATGGGAGAATATGCAAAATATTTTGGACATTCATTAGGTCATAGCTATGGTTTAGAAGTACATGAATCACCCATGCTTTCTTCTAGAGATGAAACTAAACTAGAAGTTGGAATGGCTGTTACTGTAGAACCAGGAGTGTATATTTCTGGATATGCAGGAGTTAGAATAGAAGATGACATAATAGTTACAGAAAATGGGGCTGAATCTTTGACAACCCTAGATAAGAAATTAATGATGATTTATAATAAATAAAATAAGCTCTAAAACTAATGTTTTAGAGCTTCTATTTTTATCTTTCACAATGATTTATTAATTTTTCTTCGAAATAATTAAGTATATAAAACAATAAACCAAGAGATATAACGCCTGTTATATTGTAGTATATATCATAATTATAACTTAATAAATTGTCAACTATAATAAGAAGAGCAAATTCTATAATTAATACTACAGAAGACAATACTTTTTTAAAATTTTCACACATATTTTATACTCCTTTTATTTTTTTAAAGAATCAATTAATTTTGATCCGAATAAATTGATTAAAGCAATTACTAAAGCAAGTCCAATAAGTACAGTTACACTATAAGCTGTGCTATGACCACTAACTAATACTTTATGAAGTCTTGATACAACTATAATTTCTACCATTAGTAAAATAAGGTTGCCTTTTGTAAAGGAACTATTCATTTTATATATCTTCCTTTCATTTTTCAAATTATAATATGTTGATATTTTAATCTATTATTTTTTGAGATTTTCTACTTAAAAATTTTTTATTTTATCAATTATTCTATATAAGAATAATGTTATTGATTTAAAATTTTTCAAAAGAAAACTAATATAAACTATTAGTCCTAAAATTTAACAAGAATAATAATTTAAGATAATCAATTAAATATAGGTATAGACATATCATATTAATTTATATGAATTTAAAAAATAAGTATTTTAAAATTATACATACTTGTTAATTTTTTTTATCATCATGTTTTCCAGATACTTCATCTATAATGTAACTAGCAGCTCCACCAATAGCTCCTATGGCTGTATTTTTTCCAGTTTTATATATAAAATCTTTAGTATCCCATACTTCTTGACGGTTATTTAAAAAATCATTCCCCAGCAAAAAAATGTTAAATAAATAAGTAAAACTGATAAAATTAAAAATTTTTTCATAAAAATCTCTCCTTTATATTTATTTTTGAAGAACTTCATCTATTCTTCTACACTAATTTTGTCCTGTAAATTCTCTAAAGTCAAAAAGTTCTTTTTTATTTTTATTAATTTAAATAATAAATTGAGTAAAATAGATATAAAATATGTATTTACGTTTAATTTAAATTTTCAATATTTTAGAATAAAATTCATATCGTGAAATTATATTATCAAATATATTTATATGATTTGAAAAACGGAATAGATAAAAATATATAAAAAGTGATTGACAATAAAAAATAATTATAGTATAATTAACACTGTCATCAGGACATATGCCTAGGTAGCTCAGTTGGCTAGAGCATGCGGTTCATACCCGCAGGGTCGAAGGTTCGAATCCTTTCTTAGGCACCAATTTATAAAACATAAAATGATAGATATAACTGTAGGAAACTACAGTTTTTTTTATTTGAAAATAATTTTTAAACTTTGAATTTGACACGTGCATTAAATCGTAAGTATAATGACTTTGAATTATATAATTTTAAGGAGAAGAATGTATAGGGAAAAATATATATTTTTATTTATTTTTTTAATTTCTATTGTTTCTAAATCTGAATATATAGATGAAAAAATAAGTAAAGACATAAAAAAAATTGATGAAATTGAAAAACAGATTAAATATGATAAAGTTGAAGATGCAAGTAAATCTGTACACATAGGTAATGGAGAAAAAGCTAATCTTACTTTTAATAAAGATATTTCAAATCCAAGTTCATATATAGTATATTCAAATGGAAATCCTGATAGTGTTAAAGTTGTTAATAATGCAAATTTATCAAGTGGAGCAGAAGTAATTACAAGTCTACATAATCATGATTTCGCTAATTTAATTCACATAACAAATAATAAGAATATAATTGGAACAGCTAATAATGTATCACCCTTATCATTAATTGGTAAATATGTATATTTTAAAAACTCAAAAGATGCTGTAGTTAAAACTAAATATGATGAATCTCTTTATTTTTCTGCATATGAATTAGGAGTTTTAGATAATGCTGGTAAATTTGAGAAAAAAGCTGAGTTGAACTTTGAAAAAGGAGGTAGTGTAATAAATAGAGATTCAGGAATATTAAGTGATATGAAAGTATCTTCTAGATCATATGTAAATTATATAAATGATGGAGAAATAAAAGGAGAATTAGATATTAGTTCTAGTGGTGTAACAAGATTTGTAAACTCTGGAACTGTTAATAAAATATCTGATATTTCTAGTGACTATTATAGGTATGAAGAAAAGTTGTTTATAAACAAAGAAAAAGGAATAATTAAGGGTGAATATTTAAAAACACATGCAGGAAATATGAATTTTAAAAATTTTGGTAATATAGAATCAAGTAATATTGAAATTGGTGCTTTAAAGGGGAGTATAGAAAATAATGGTAAAATTATTGGTAATGTAACCATAGATGATTCAAATATACCTGATAAAACAAAGAGAAATTCATATTTAAATGTTAATTTACAAAATGGTAGGTTAGAAGGAAATTTAATACTAAAAAGAAAAGATTTAAATGAAACTATAGTTACAATTAAATCTATGGATAATGTTACAGGGAATTTAATAAGTGATGGAGATAATGATACATTAAGATTATTAGGAAGTGGTAAGGTAACTAGTGTAGATAAATTCAAAGGTTTTGAAAAAATACATTTACAAAAATCTGATTGGACATTTATAGGTTCTAATTCATCTAAATACAAGGTAAATAAAGAAATTTTGGTTGAGGACAGTATTGCAACATTTGAAAAAGCGTTTATTAGATCTAGTGAAATTATTAACAAAAATTCTATAATTAATTTAAAATCATCTAACCTTATATTTAAAAAAATATTTAATGATGAAACATCGACTATTAATATATTAGAAAGTTCAAATTTTATGGGATTAGAAAAATTTTTGAATAAAGGAAGAATAAGCTTTTTAGAAAATAGATCTAATTATAATACTCTAGATATTAAAGGAGATTATGTTGGAGAAAAGAATGCAAATATATTAATGAAAACATATATAGATGGAGATAACTCAAAATCAGACAAAATCTTAGTAAATGGTAGAGTATATGGACATACATCTATAGAGATTTCAAATCCTAACTCAACATTAGAAAAAAGGTTAAAAAAGAGATTGAAATTAGTAGAAAGTAAGGATTCAACTAAAGATGCGTTTAGTTTATTAAATCCAGAGCACGGGATATATAAGTATAAGCTTAGTTTAGATGATAATGATTGGTATTTAGAACAGGAATATAATAAAGATGTAATAGGAATAATTGCTAATTCGTATTATAAAGTTAGGAATGAATTTAATTTAAAATATAATGATCATAATAGAACTAAAAATATAAATGCTAAAAGATTATGGACTAAAATATCAAATACATCTAGTAAGAATATATTATCAGATAATAAAAACTTTAATATATTTGTTGATAGTAATTTTACTACTGTAATGTTAGGGCGTGATTTGGGTATAACACATGCTAAAGATAATATATACAAATATGGAATATTTGGAAATATTGGTTTTGATAAAGTTATCTCTAGTAATGAAAAAAAATAGGAAATACGGGCATATTTGGAATAGGTTCATATGGAACATGGAAGAATAAAAATTGGTATGCAGAAGCTTGGTTAAACTATATGTATTCACAAAATATCGTTAATGTAAAGGATAGAGTTAATTATGGATTACATACTTTTAAATCATCTATAGAAGTTGGAACAGGTGGAGACATGTATTTAGGGAAAAATAGATTGCATGCTAATCTTTACTGTCAACTGATATATAGCTATATTAAAAGTCTTGATATGGAAAAATTTGATGATATAAGGTATACTAATAACTCAAATTTAAAATCAAAACTTGGAACGGATTTAACATTATTTACAAAAATTAAAAATATAAATCCATATTTAGAATTTAATTGGAATTATGATGTTAAATTATCTAGTATTTTTGTAGATAATGAAAAGTATTACTATAATGGAAATAAGAATACCTTTGAATTAAAATGGGGCTTAAAAGATATAAATATTGATAATAATTTAAGTATATGGGCTAATGCGATACATCGTTTTAATGAAATAGGATATGGATCTAATGGTGGAGAAATAGGATTGTTATATAAAATAATTTAAAATTCTTGATCATTTTCTTGTTTCGTATTATGAAATATAAGGAGAAACATTTAATTTTAATATGCATTTTTTAAAAAATCTACTATAGTAGTGTATATTAATTAGTTAATTAAATAACAATGGATTGACTTTAATAATTTTTAGTTTTACACTATTAATGTATATAGAAATATAATCGGAGGTTTATAATGGAAAAATTAACAAAAGAACAATTGCTAGATATGTTTAAAAAGATGCAAGAAGCAAGAATTTTTGATCTTAAAGTAGCACAATTAGTTAAAAAAGGTAAAGTACCTGGAATGACTCACTTTTCAGTAGGAGAAGAAGCTGCGAGTATAGGGGCTATGGCAGCATTAAATGCTGATGATATTATTACATCAAATCATAGAGGACATGCTCAAGTTATAGGAAAAGGTATAGATCTAAATGCAATGATGGCAGAAATTTTAGGAAAATACACTGGAATCTGTAAAGGTAAAGGTGGATCAATGCATATTGCCGATGTTGATAATGGAAACTTAGGAGCTAATGGAATAGTTGGTGGAGGACATGGTATAGCTGTTGGTGCTGCACTAACTCAACAAATGAAAAAAACGGGTAAAATAGTTGTATGTTTCTTTGGAGATGGTGCAACTAATGAAGGAAGTTTCCATGAAGCATTAAATATGGCTTCAATTTGGAAGTTACCTGTAATATTTTACAGTATAAATAATGGATATGGAATAAGTGCAGATATTAAAAAAATGACTAATATAGAACATATACATTTAAGAAGTGCTTCATATGGAATACCAGGAATGTTTATTCCAGATGGAAATAATGTTTTAGATGTATATGAAGGATTTAAAAAAGCAGTTAAGCATGTAAGAGAAGGAAATGGACCGGTTTTAATAGAATCTATTACATATAGATGGCTAGGACATTCTTCTTCAGATCCTGGTAAATATAGAACTAAGGAAGAAGTTGAAACTTGGAAGAAAAAAGATCCTATTGAAAATTTAAGAAAATATTTAATTGAGAATAATATAGCAACAGAACAAGAATTATTAGATATAGATGCTTCAGTTAAAAAAGCAGTTGATGAAGCAGTAGTGTTTGCTGAAAACAGCCCATTACCACCACTAGAATCAGCGTTTGAAGATATTTATGCAGACTAATTTAAGGAGAGGATTTAAAAATATGGAAACAAAATTAATGTCATTTAGAGATACAATAATTTTAGCAATGTCAGAAGAAATGAGAAGAGACCCAGATATTTTACTTATGGGAGAAGATGTTGGAGTATTTGGAGGAGATTTTGGTACTTCAGTAGGTATGATAGAAGAATTTGGACCAGAAAGAGTTAGAGACTGCCCTATATCTGAAGCAGCTATTGCAGGAGCAGCATCAGGAGCAGCAATGACAGGATTAAGACCTATAGTTGATGTAACTTTCATGGATTTCGTTGTTATAGCAATGGATGCTATAGTTAACCAAGCTGCTAAAACAAGATATATGTTTGGTGGAAAAGGTAAAGTACCAGTAACATTTAGATGTGCTGCAGGAAATGGAGTAGGTTCAGCTGCACAACATTCACAATCACTTGAGAGTTGGTTTACACATATTCCAGGATTAAAAGTAGTAGCACCAGGAACTCCAAGAGATATGAAAGGATTATTAAAAGCTTCGATTAGAGATAATAACCCTGTAATAATACTTGAGTACAAATCAGAATTTAACCAAAAAGGAGAAGTACCTTTAGATCCTGAATTTGTAATTCCTTTAGGAGTAGGAGAAATTAAAAAAGAAGGAACTGATGTAACAGTTGTTACATATGGAAAAATGTTAACGAGAGTTATGAAAGCAGCAGAAGATTTAGAAAAAGAAGGAATTTCAGTTGAAGTAGTAGACCCAAGAACATTAGTACCTTTAGATAAAGAAATAATATTAAATTCAGTTAAGAAAACTGGTAAAGTAGTTCTTGTAAATGATGCACATAAAACAAGTGGATTCATTGGAGAAATTTCAGCTATAATTTCTGAATCAGATGCGTTTGATTATTTAGATGCACCTATTAGAAGATGTGCTGGAGAAGATGTACCTATGCCTTATGCACAAAATTTAGAATTTGCAATGATACCTACAGTAGATACAATAAAAGATGCAATACGTAAAACAGTAAATAAACAGTAGAGGTGGAAAGATGGAAAAAAAATTATTTAGAGCTACACCTGCTGCAAGAAAATTAGCGTCACAACTTAATTTAGATTTATCAGCAATACCTGGTAGTGGTGCTTTTGGAAGAATACATAAAGAAGATGTGGCTTCATATAAAGCAGAGGCAAGTATTAAAATATCTCCTGTAGCAAGAAGAATTGCAGAAGATAATAGTATAAACTGGCAAGAACTTAAAGGAAGTGGAATAAGAGGTAAAATAATGAAATCAGATATTTTAGCCTTGCTATCTCCTGACAAAAAAGAAAGTTATGTTGCTCCTGCTAAGGAAAAAGAATATATAAATCAAGAAAAAACAAATATAGAACAACAATTAGACGATAAGAAAGATAAATATGGAGAAATAGAAGTAATACCTATGACAGCAATGAGAAAAGTTATTGCTAAGCGTATGGTTGAAAGCTATCTAACTGCACCAATATTTACATTAAATTATGATGTTGATATGACAGAAGCACTTGCTTTAAGAAAGAAAGTGTTAGAACCAATTTTAGCACAAACTGGTAAAAAAGTAACTGTTACAGATATTATATCACTTGCAGTAATTAAAACTTTAATGAAGCATAAATACCTAAATTCTTCATTAACTGAAGATGGACAAAAAATTATTGCACATAATTATGTAAATTTAGCAATGGCAGTAGGATTTGACGGTGGATTATTAACACCAGTTGTATATAATGCTGAAAAAATGAGTTTATCAGAATTAGTTGTTGCATTAAAAGATGTAACATCTCGTGCTCTTGAAATGAAACTTGCACCAAGTGAATTACAAGGATCAACATTTACTATAAGTAATTTAGGAATGTTTGGTGTATCATCATTTGGTCCAATAATTAACCAACCTAATTCAGCAATATTAGGTGTTAGTGCTACAATAGAAAAACCAGTAGTAATTAATGGAGAGATTAAAGTTAGACCTATAATGTCTCTAGGATTAACTATAGATCATAGAGTTGTAGATGGTCTTGCTGGAGCTAAATTTATGAAGGATTTAAAAGAATTATTAGAAAATCCAATTACAATGTTAATATAAAGGAGAAAAAAATGGCGTTAGAAGTTATCATGCCCAAAGCTGGGATAGATATGACTGAAGGGGAAATTGTTAAATGGAATAAAAAAGTTGGAGAACATGTTAAACAAGGTGAAATTCTATTAGAAATAATGACAGATAAAACTAATATGGAACTTGAAGCAGAAGAAGATGGATATTTATTAGCAATATTAAGACAAGCTGGAGAAACTGTTGCAGTTACAGAAATTATAGGATATTTAGGAGCACAAGGAGAAGCAATACCTACTGCAGGAGGAGCGGCAGCTGCACCAGCAGCAGAAGTAGTTGCAGAAGAAGCTTCATCACCAGTAATAACTAAGAAAGAAAATGGATATAATTTAGTAGTAATAGGTGGAGGACCTGCTGGATATGTTGCTGCTATTAAAGCTAGTCAATTAGGAGCAAAAGTTGCCTTAGTTGAAAAATTAGAACTTGGAGGAACATGTTTAAATAGAGGATGTATTCCTACAAAAGCATACTTACACAATGCTGAAATAATTGAAGGAATTTCACATGCAGCAGCACGTGGAATTATGATAGAAAATCCCAAATTCACAGTAGATATGGAAAAAGTATTAGCTATGAAAGGTAAAGTTGTTAAAACTTTAGTTGGTGGAGTAGGAGCACTTTTAAAGAGCAATGGAGTAGAAGTATTTAAGGGTGTAGGTAAAATAACAAAAGATAAAAATGTTATGGTAGATGGAGTAAAAGAATTAGTTACAGATAAGATTATCTTAGCGGGAGGATCAAAAGTTTCTAAAATTAACATTCCTGGAATGGACTCAAAACTTGTTATGACAAGTGATGATATATTAGAAATGAAAGAAGTACCTAAAACTATGGCTGTAATAGGTGGAGGAGTTGTTGGAGTAGAACTTGGACAAGCATTCTCAACTTTTGGAACGAAGGTTACTATAATAGAAATGATGGATAGAATAGTTCCAAGTATGGATGCTGAAGTATCTAATGCATTAAGAACAGCATTAGAGAAAAAAGGTGTTACAATTATGACTTCAACTAAATTACAAGAAATAGTAGAAACAGATGGTAAATTAACTATTAAATTAGAAGGCAAACAGGACTTAATAGTAGACAAAGCTTTATTATCTATAGGACGTGTACCTGATTTAGAAGGATTAGGAGAAGTTGAGTTTGAACTTGAAAGAGGAAGAATTAAAGTTGATGAATACATGGAAACATCTGTTAAAGGGATATATGCACCAGGAGATATCAATGGAACTAAGATGTTAGCACATGCAGCATTTAGAATGGGAGAAGTTGCAGCAGAGAATGCGTTAAAAGGAAATCATCATGTAGCTAAGCTTGATTTAACACCAGCTGCTATCTATACTTTACCAGAAGTTGCAGCTTGTGGATTAACAGAAGAACAAGCAAGAGAAAGATATGATATTTCAGTAGGTAAATTTAGCTTCACTGCAAATGGTAGAGCAATTGCAAGTGATGAAAACTATGGATTCGTTAAGGTTATAGCTGATAAAAAATATGGAGAAATATTAGGAGTTCATATAGTTGGACCAGCTGCGGCAGAATTAATTAACGAAGCATCTTCTATTATGGAAATGGAAATAACTGTAGAAGAAATGTTAAAGACTATACATGGTCATCCAACATACTCAGAAGTAATGTATGAAGCATTTGCTGATGTATTAGGACTTGCAGTACATGCATTGAAGAAAAATTAATATAGGTAAGACCCTACTTTGATAGTAGGGTCTTTTGATATATGATTAAGATTTTTTATGAATTAATATTTAAAATTAATGCTTTTTAATTGTTTTTTTATACTTTATATGATATACTATTGTGAAATCCAGTAACAATTGTCATGAAAAGGAGAATTAATGAAAAGAGAAGTAGTTAAAAAATTACCTAAAGTGGAATTACATTGTCATTTAGATGGTTCTATACCTATAGATACATTATATAAATTAGCTATAAAAGAAGGAATAGAAGCAAAAAAAATGGATAAGGTTTTTGCTCCCAAGAAATGTATAGATTTAAAGGATTATTTAAATTGCTTCGATGTAGTATTAGAAGTATTACAAAGTAAAGAAAATTTAACGGAAGCAGCATATTCAGTAGTTAAAGAAGTTTATAAAGAAAATGTAAAATATATAGAAATAAGGTTTGCCCCTTTGCTTCATATAAGAAAGGGTCTTAGTATAAAAGAAGTAGTTTTAGCAGTAAGTGAAGGTATAAGAAAGGCACAACAAGAAGTAGATGTTAAAGTAAATATTTTAATTTGTGCTCTTAGACATCATAAGGCTGAGTTAAATAATAATTTATTAGAAGAAGTATATAAATTAAATATTATAGCTGGATTTGATTTTGCAGGTGATGAAAAAAATTATTCAAATTCTGTTATAAAAGAAACAGCAATTAAAGTAAAAGAAAAAAATTTAAAATTAACATTACATGCAGGAGAATGTGGGTGTGCTCAAAGTGTAGTTGAAGCTATACATCTTGGTGCAACTAGAATAGGACATGGTGTAGCTATAAAAGATGATGTTGAAGCTATGAAATATGTAGTAAATTCAGATGTTTTATTAGAAATTTGTCCAACTAGTAATATACAAACAGATGCTATTGATACTATAGAAGAATATCCATTTAGAATATTTATGGAAAATGGAGTTAAATGTTGTATTAATACAGATAATAGAACTGTTTCAAATACTACATTAACTGATGAATATATGTTACTTAATAAATATTTTGGACTTACTTATGAAGAAATGAAAAAATTAAATATTAATGCTATTAATTTTTCTTTTGCAGATGAAGATGTTAAGGAAAATATATTAGAAAATATACTTGAAGCTTATAAAGAATATATGTAATTTAGAAAAGGATTGACCTCTGTATAAATCAGTAGTTAATCCTTTTAATTTTTCTAATGTAAAATTATTGAAAAATATCTATATATAGGATATAATTAAAATAAACAAGGAGGTAATTATGAAATATATTATTAATGAAAGTAATGATACAGCATATAATATAGCTCTAGAAGAATATGCTTTTAAAAAATTGCTAAATGAAGATATGATATTTCTTTTATGGATAAATAAACCATCAATTATAGTTGGTAGACATCAAAATACAATAGAAGAAATAAATAAAGAATATGTAAGAGAAAATGATATAGAAGTTGTAAGAAGAATAAGTGGCGGTGGAGCTGTTTATCATGATTATAACAACTTAAATTATACTATAATATCTAAAGAAAATGAAAGCAGAGCCTTTGATTTTAAGAGTTTTTCTGTACCAGTAATTAAAACTTTAGAAAGTTTAGGAGTAAAAGCAGAATTTACTGGAAGAAATGATTTAGAAATAGACGGTAAAAAAATATGCGGTAATGCACAAGCATATATAAATGGTAGAATTATGCATCATGGTTGCTTATTATTTGATGTAGATTTATCAGTACTTTCTAAAGCACTTAAAGTTTCTAAAGATAAAATAGAATCAAAAGGAGTAAAATCTGTAAGAGCTAGAGTAACAAATATAGTTGATGAATTACCTAATAAAATAAATGTAAAAGAATTTAGAGATTTACTTTTAGATTACATGAAAAAAGAATATCCTGAAATGACAGAATATGTATTCAGTGAAGAAGAAATTGCAGAAATAAATAAAGCTAAAGAAGAAAAATTTGGAAATTGGAATTGGAATTATGGTAAATCTCCAGAATACAATTTAACAAGATCTATGAAATTTGAAAAAGGTAAAATAGAAGTATTTGTTAATGTAATAGATTCAAAAATTGAAAATATTAAGATATATGGAGACTTCTTTGGTATTGAGGATGTATCAGCTGTTGAAGATGTATTAAAAGGTTCAAAATATGAACAAAAAGAAGTATTAGAGAGATTAAATTCTATAGATATTTCAAGATATTTTGCTGGAATTTCTGCTGAAGAAGTAATGAAAACTATAGTAGAGTAGAAAGGTAAAAATGAATTATAATTTATTATATAAAGAATTGGAAGCCATACTTTTAGATGAAGAATTTCAAATATCTAGAATGGCAAATATGTCTGCATTTATTATGCAATCAATGCCTGACTTAAATTGGGTAGGTTTCTATGTAGTTCATGGAAATGTATTGAAGGTTGGACCTTTTCAAGGTAAACCAGCATGTTCAAATATACCTAAGGGTAAAGGTGTATGTGGATATGCTTGGGAAAATAAAAAAACAGTTGTAGTAGAAGATGTTCATAAATTTTCTGGTCATATTGCCTGTGATTTAGCTTCTAATTCAGAAGTTGTAATACCAATATTTGATAAAAACGGTAATATGATAGCAGAACTTGATATAGATTCACCTAAATTTAATAGATTTAGTGAAGAAGATGTAAAGTTTTTAGAAAGATGTGTAAAATTAATTTAAATTATAGGGATTAACTTTTATTAGTTAATCCTTTTTAAATAAAAAAGCACTCCAAATCATGATAGATTGAAGTGCAGTAAATTTTTAATCTTTAACTATGTATCCAATATTTCTAATAGTTTTAATTATTTTTGATGGGAATCCATATTCTATTTTTCTTCTTAGGAAAGTAATATATACGTCTCCTATATTTTTATGATCATGTTCTTCTTTGCCCCATACTTTTTCAGATATCATTTCTCTTGTGACAACCTTGTTTTTGTTCTTAATTAATAATTCTAATAATTTATACTCTTTATTAGTTAATGAAACTTCTACATCCCCTCTTCTTGCTTCTCTTGTATAAGGGTTTAAAGTTAAATCTTTTACTTTTAATATGGCATTAGAAGTAAAAGTAGTTTTTCTAGTTATCATGAATAACAGAGCATTAATTTTTGCTAAAAAAGCTTCTTTGGTAATTCCATCATAGATATAATCGTTTAATCCAAATTTTAAAGCTTCCTCTAAAATGAAATTGTTTGTAGGACTAGTTATTGCAACATATATAATTTTATCCATTTTATCTACCTTGTATTGAAACAACTTTTTGTAGTTTAAAATATTTGTTGTATCAAATATTAAAATGTCTACTGCCCCTTCTTTTAAACTTTCTACTACAAAATCTTCATCGCTTGTAAAGTTTACTGTTGCATCTAATAATTTTAACATTTCCTCATATTTTTTTTCAGAATTTAAGTCCCAACTGTAAAATAATATGTTCATAAAACCACTCTCCTTACGTTTATTTAATTATAGCATAAATTAAATAAAAAAACAACTAACTTTAGTTAATATTTTTTTAATATAGAAATAAATATTTTAATCTATTTATTTTAAGGGATATGTGGTATATTTAATTTAAGGAGAGAGGAGAAAAATATGGAAATTAGAAAAATTAGAAAAGAAGATAAAAGTATATACTTAAGTTTGACAAAGCAATTTTATTCTGGTGATGCAGTATTACATAATGTAGATGAAAATAATTTTTTGAATACTTTTAACGAATTAATTAATAGAGATATTTATACTGAATGTTTTATTATAGAAGAAAATTTAAAAATAATTGGATATTGTTTAATTTCTAAAACATACTCTCAAGAAGTTGGAGGTATGGTTTTATTGATAGAAGAGATATTAATACTTGAAGATTATAGAAATAGAGGAATAGGAAAAAAGATTTTTAATTTTTTATTTGAAAGATATAAAGGGTATAAAAGATATAGGTTAGAAGTTGCCAATAATAATGTTATGGCACAGAAATTATATAAAAAACTGGGCTTTTTTGAATTGAAGTATGTACAAATGGTAATAGAATAATATAAGAATTTTACTATTTTTGAAAAAATATTACAAAAAACAATAAATATTTGACATGAAATATTAAAAAAAGTATAATAAAATATATTCATATGGAAAAAAAGGAGATATACATGAGATTACTTATTGTTAAAAATGCGAAAGATGTTGGAAAATGCAGTGCTTATCATATTGCTAAAGAAATTTTAAAATTTAATCCTACTAAAGATAAACCATTTGTATTAGGATTACCTACAGGTTCAACACCACTAGAAACATATAAGAATTTAATTGAATTAAATAAAAAAGAAATTATTTCTTTTGAAAATATTATCACTTTTAATATGGATGAATATGTAGGACTTGCTCCTGATCATGATCAAAGTTATCATTATTTCATGCACAAAAACTTTTTTGATCATATAGATATTAAAAAGGAAAATATTAATATTTTAAATGGGTTAGCAGAAGATTTACAAGCAGAATGTCAAAGATATGAAAATAAAATAAAATCGGTAGGTGGAATACATTTATTTTTAGGTGGAGTAGGAGAAGATGGGCATATTGCATTTAATGAGCCGGGATCATCTCTATCTTCAAGAACTAGAGATAAGGAATTAACACAAGATACTATAGTTGTAAATTCAAGATTTTTTGATAATGATATAAGTAAAGTTCCTAAATTAGCATTAACAGTAGGTGTTGGAACTATAACAGATTCTAGAGAAGTACTTATTATGGCAACGGGAGCTAAAAAGGCTTATGCTATACATAAAGGAATAGAAGAAGGTGTTAATCATTTATGGACTATTTCAGCATTACAATTACATAGAAAAGCTATTATAGTAATAGATGAAGATGCGGCATTAGAATTAAAAGTAAAAACATATAGATATTTTAAAGATATAGAAGCAGAAAATCTTGATTTTGAAAGAATAGAAAAAGAATTATTAAGTTTAAAAGGATAGGTATTACCTATCCTTTTATATCTAAACTATTAAAATTACTAAATGTTACATTTCCAAATTTATTTATTCTTTTAACATTAGTTCTTTCTGTATAATCTATGGTTTTATTACCATTACCTTTTGAATTTATTGCTGCAAGTTTTGCGGCTTCAAAAAGAACTTTTTCAGGTACTTTTCTCTTGTTTGTTATAATAATTACATGTGAACCTGGAATATCTCTTACATGTAGCCATATATCATGATTTTTTGCTTTTTCAAAAGTAAGAAAATTATTTTCACTATGATTTCTTCCTACAAATATTTCAAAATCATCAACTACATATTTAAGTAATTCTCTTTTTTTCTCTTTATTCTTTTTACCTTTTTCTTTATGTATACCAAGTTCTTTTTCAATTTCAATTAAACCTAAAAAATCATTTTCTCTCTGAGTGAAATCAAGTACAGATTCAAGATATTCTTGTTCCTTTTTTATTAAAATTAATCTTTCATTTGAAATTTGTATAGATTTTTTACCTTTTCTATATTTATTGTAGTAGATATTAAGATTCTCAGATGGAGTTTTATTAGAATTTAAAGTAATATATGTATTAGTATCATTTATATAATCATAAACTTCTATTTTATCCATTCTAGGTTTTATAAGATAAAGATAAGAAGTTAATAAATCACCTATATGTTTGTATTCTTCGTAATTTTTATCCTTTTCAATATTATCTTTAATATTTGCAAGAATTTTTTTATTCTTATTTATTCTATTATTTATGTATTTTTCTATATCAAACTTCTTATCTCTAATAAATGAAGTATTAACAAATGTCGTAAAATATTCATTCAATGCTTTATTTAATGTAGGATATATGATTTTTTTATAATTTTCAAATTTTTTAAATGCATTGTATGTAATATAGTAATTTTCTTTACTTGTAAATATATATGGTACATATTTATTTATATATTTTTTTCTTAAATCTATATTTGAAAAAGTATCGTTAGCAAAAATTTTTCCTATACCTGAAACTTCCTTTATCATTTCATCGGGACTATCGTATATTTTTTCTATATCCAACTTTTTTTTATCATTATTGAAACATTCATATTTGGAATTTATAGAATAAAATCTTTTATTTTCTATATTTGTATTATTATTTAATATATTAATTATATTTTCTTCATTATTTAATAAGAAGATGTTTGAATGTCTCCCCATCATTTCAAATACTATATATATAATGTCTAGATTTCCTAATATATTTATTCTTTTAAATTCTAATTTAATTATTCTATCATTATTAATTAAAGAAATATTAGTTAATTCAGCATGGTCTAAATATTTTTTTAGTGATAAAAGAAAAGAGGTAGAGAAATTAACACTATCTTCTTTCTTTTCTTTTATATATATAATTGATTCATTATCTTTTATTTGGAAAAATAGCTGTTTTTTAGAAAAAAACAGAGAAAAAGAATTACTATCATACTGAACTATTTTATTTATTTTAAAATTAAGTAGTTCTGATTTTAATTCTTCTACTAAAAAGCTTATTCCAACTGCATCTAAATATATCACAATTAATTCTCCTTTTTTAAAGCAAATACATATAAAGCATGATCTTTTGAAATTAATTTTTCACTATTATTAATTTTTATTCTAATAGAATCTTTGTGTATATCTAAAATTTCTATAGATGTTTTAAGTTGTATGCCCATTTCAGATAAAGAAAGTCTAATTACACTATTACCTTTTACTTCGCTAACTTCAAGTTTATCTCCAATATTGAAATGTGTTAAATCCTCAGGTTCAAGGTTAAGTTTTAATGATTTAAGATTATTAAGTAATTCTTCAAAAGTTTCAAGAAATATATTTAATCTATTTTCTGGAATATTTTTAGTTACTTTTTCTAAAGTAGTAGCATGAAAATTACCGTGATAGTTATATGCTATTTGACCTTTTTTGTTTAAGTTAACATAAACTTTTCTTTTATCTACTTTTGATCTAGTCCTATTTATGAACTTTTTTTCTTCAAGTTTATTAATAGCTATAGATGCAGTACCCATAGTGATACCAAGTCTTGTAGAAAGCTCTTTCATAGTTATTTTTTCAAGACCTATACATTCTATAATATGTAATTCAGTAGTTGTAAGGCATTTAATTGCCAAACTTAGATTTATTTCTTCCATTTTGTAATAAGTCTTGTAGAAATCATCTATTAAAAGCTCCATTTTATTATACATTTTTATCTCCCTATAGTAGTGAATTTACTTTTTCGTCATAATTACCCGAAAATACATATGAACCAGCAACTAATATATTAGCTCCAGCTTCTTTTACAAGTACGCTAGTTTTATCGTTTATTCCACCATCTACTTGTATATCGATATGAGGGAATTTTTCTATTATTCTCCTAATCTTTTGACACATCGTATTAATAAATTTCTGTCCACCAAATCCTGGGTTAACTGACATAACTAATATTAAATCTAATTCTTCAATAACATTATCTAAAAAATCTATATTTGTAGCTGGATTAATAGAAACACCAGCTTTTACCCCATGTGATTTTATTAATTGAAGAGCTCTATGTAAATGTTTAGTTGCTTCAACGTGAATAGTAATACTATCAACACCAGCCTTTGCAACAGTTTCTATATACCATTCAGGTTTTTCTACCATTAAATGTGCATCAAAATGTAGGTTTGAATAAGGTCTTATTGCTTTTATAAGGTCAGCCCCAAAACTAATATTTGGAACAAAATTACCATCCATAATATCTAAGTGTAACCATTTAGCTTTTGTTTCACCTATTTTTTTTACTTCTTCTCTTAAATTAGAAAAATCTGCTGCTAGTAATGATGGTGCAATAATAATTTCTTTATTCATATTATTTTTCTCCTTCTTGTATATTTTGAAATATAAATTTATAGAAATCATATCTTAATTTATTTAATTTATCTTTTACATTACAATTTGGTTCATGTATATGAACGCAATTTGAAAATTTGCATTTAGAACCTAGTTCTTTTATTTCTGGAAAGTATTCTCTAATATCTAAAGCATTTTTAAAGTTAGGAAACTCTATACTAGAAAATCCAGGAGTATCTATAATGAAACCATTGTTATATGGGAAAAATCTTGTATCAACAGTAGTATTTTTACCTTTTTTAGTTTTTTTACTAATATCCCCTGTTATTAATACTTCTTGTTCAAGTATATTGTTAATTAATGTTGATTTTCCAACGCCACTTGGTCCAGTAATTATTACATTTTTACCAGAAATGTATTCTTTAAATTCAGAAAATTCATTATGGGAAATAAAGAAAAATTTTAAATATGGAAAATTTTCTTTTAAAATATTATTTAGTTCATCTTTTTCATTTTTATACATTAAATCAAATTTTGTTATTAGTAATAAAGGAACTAAATTATTTTTATGTATATTTAATAATAATTTTTGAAATTGTATAATATCAAAATTAGGGTCTTTTGCTGAAAAAGTAATAGCTAGATTATCTATATTAGAAATTAAAGGCCTTTTTAAAAAATTACTTCTTTTTAATACTTCAATTATTATATGAAGATCAGTATCTATAAGAATATTGTCTCCTATAATACAATTTTCCTTATTATTTTTTACTTTTAGATTACCACGTAACTTACATTTGATTAACTTGTTTTCAAAATCTTCTATATCTTTAAATGTATAATTGGTATATACAAAATAGAAACCTTGTATTTTACGTATTACTTTCCCTTCTATTATCATTTATTCCCCTTTTTTCTTATTTTCTTTATTTGCTTCCTTTTTTTCAACTTCTTTTAAAGTCTGATTTAAAATTTCTTCTATATTATCTGATTTTTTTGTTTTAGTATTTTGTTCTATAACTTCTGTAATACTTTTATCAACTTCTACTCCAGTATTTAAAACTACACTTATTTTAGTATCTTTTTCTATATTTTCACCTGGCAAAGGATTAGTAGTTATAATAACATTGTGTGCAAAAGTTGGATCATTTGCTTCAGTTATAAATGATATACTTTGACCTATTTGAGATAGAACACTTTCTGCATCATTTTTATCAAGCCCTATTATATTTGGCATAACTTTTTTTTCTATTAATGGTTTAGATGAAACAAGTAGTGAAATTTTTTGATTAGTTCCAATCTTACTTCCTACTTTAGGATATACAGATAAAACTATTTCTTCTTCCGTATCTTCTATAGGCATATAATCTATTCTAACTATTTGTATTTTAAATTCATCTAATATTCTTCTAGCTTCTATTAATGTTTTACCAGTCAAATCAGGAATTTCTACACTATTAATTTTATTTACCCATATACTTACAGTTCTATTTATTTTAACTACAGATTCTGGCTTGGGATCTTGTATAAATACATAATCTTCTGGAACTTCAAAAGATTTGTATTCTATAATAGAATATTTTAAATTAAAATTCTCAAGTAGTTTTTTTGCATCATCTATATGTAAAGATGTAACTTTAGGAACTATAGTTTCTCTTTTATTAAAAAATGAATTCAAAAAGGCAGAACGCCCTAAAGTTAATATTATTAATAGTGATATAATGACAGTAGAAATTTTTATAATTTTCTTATATATATCTTTGTTAAACATGTAACCTCCTAGCTTATATTATTATTTATTATTATACAATTTTTTTAAAACTAAAACAAGCAAAGAAAAAAGCAAAAAAATGATAAAAAAGTATTGACATTTTTTTTGAAATAATATAAAATAAAAAATGTCTCAAGAGGACCCAATATATAAAATTGAAATAAATTGAAAAAAATTATTGACAAAAAATTAGTAATGATATATAATAATTTTTGTCAATAAGAGTTTAGCCTTGGTGGTGAAATGGTAGACACACAGGACTTAAAATCCTGTGGGAGCAATCCCGTGCCGGTTCGAGTCCGGCCCGAGGCACCATTTACATTTAGTATTGTCGCGGAGTAGAGCAGCCTGGTAGCTCGTCGGGCTCATAACCCGAAGGTCGTTGGTTCAAATCCAGCCTCCGCAACCAAAATCACAATTATGCGGGAGTAACTCAGTTGGTAGAGTGTCAGCCTTCCAAGCTGAATGTCGCGAGTTCGACCCTCGTCTCCCGCTCCATGTGAGTCATTAGCTCAGTCGGTAGAGCACTTGACTTTTAATCAAGGTGTCACTGGTTCGATTCCAGTATGACTCACCATTTTAAAAATAATTATGGTTTATATGTGCCTGTAGCTCAGTAGGATAGAGCAACAGCCTTCTAAGCTGTGGGCCAGGAGTTCGAATCTCTTCAGGCACGCCATATAAATATAACCATAAGGATCCATAGCTCAGTTGGTTAGAGCACACGGCTCATAACCGTGTGGTCGCTGGTTCAAGTCCAGCTGGATCCACCAGTTATTTTGGGCCCTTCGTCTAGTGGTCAGGACATTAGGTTTTCATCCTAAAAACAGGAGTTCGATTCTCCTAGGGCCTACCATTTTTTTTTGAAAATAATCTGATTTGGGTGGATGTCCGAATGGCTAAGGGACCGGTCTTGAAAACCGGCGAAAGCGAAAGCTGTCAGAGTTCGAATCTCTGTCCACCCGCCATATTATGCCCAGATAGCTCAGTCGGTAGAGCAAGGGACTGAAAATCCCTGTGTCCGTGGTTCGATTCCGCGTTTGGGCACCATTTTTTGAACAAAAAAGATAAAAAATATACATTAATCTGCAATATAGTAAAAATACTATATTGCAGATTTTTTCTATATTTGTAAATATTTTCTATTTTCTAACCATTTCCTAAATTTCATATATTTTTCCAACCTTTTCCAATTTATTGGCAACAAATTGGCAACGAGCTGGCAACAAATTGGCAACACTAATATTTTAATCTGTTTATTGCATCTCTTAAATCTTTTATGCTCCAATGAGTATATACTCCGTCAGTTACATTTTTTTCTTCGTGTCCAACAATATTTTTTATGATAGATACTTTTATTTGTAGTTGTTGCATTTTAGTTATAAATGTATGACGAATAGAATGCAAATTACCTTTCATATTAATGTCGTATTCTTGTATTATTCTATTAAATGTTTTATTTAATGTATTTGTACTAGATATATTAAATAGGTTAATAGAGTTATTTTTATATTTCTTTATTATTGGATATATCAAGTAATGAATAGGGATTTTTCTATTCATTCCAGCTTTAGTTTTTGATCCAGTTATTAAATATCTTTCAGATAAGTTTATATTTATATTTTGAACTCTAATTAAATCAATAGCTCTCATTCCAGTATAGAAAAGTATTAATATTATTCCATATTTTTCTTCTTCTGTTTCATTATATTTTATCCATAAATATCTAACAAATTCATCTTTAAAAACAACTCTTTGTACTTTTCTTGTTACAATATTTGATGCTTCTAAGAGAATTGTAAAATCAGATTTAATTATTTCATTTTTTAGTGCATCTAAATATATTGATTTTAATACTGTTAAAGCTACTTTACCAGTAGTTTTTGGTATATTTTCTAATAAAGGCTGATAATCTTTATAACCTAATTCTATGAAATTTAATTTTAAAATACTTTTAAATGTATTTTCAAATGTATTAATATATCTATTTAATGTATCTTCTGTTTTTATAGATTTAGCATGTTTTGAATCTTTCCATTTTTCAAATAAATTTTTTAAAGTTATCTCCTCATTTGATAGTTTACCCAATTTTGAATTGTATTCATTAAGTATTTCATTTGCTTTTTTTAATGTAGGTGCTTTTCCAATAATTTTTCTTACATATTTATCATTAATTTTAAATGCTGCACCTCTTATTATATATGGGTTTCTTCTTTTACCAGATAATTTAAAAATACTACCAGTTCCATTAGAATTTCTCATTTATATCACCCAATAATTTTTTAATTTTATTAGAAATAATGATTTTATTTTTAAATAAATTTATAACATTTTTATAAGTGTTAATATTTTGTTTATTTATTTTAAAATCAATGATGATATCTTCATCGTATTTTGAAAAATGTTCTATTGTGTAGTATAAGATAAACTTGTTTTCTTCTTCTGTATTGTTAGAAGAAATAAAAATAAAGTAATTATCTGCAATTTTTATTATTTTTGCAGGATAAGTTAAGTCTTTAATAGTATGTATTTCTGATATATTTTTTAAAATATTCATTCCTATATCCTTTCTTTTATTTTTTTCACATACTACTAAATTTTTACAATTTTTGTTCATAAATTGTCCTCCTATATTAATAAATTTAATATATTATGGACTTAATTTTATTTATATTATGGACTTAATTTTATTTTTTGTTTTGTTTTATAAAATTTTTTATATAAATAAATAATTCATCTAATTTATCTTTTTCTAAAATACTTAAGGCTTCAATAATTTCTTTTTGAGAATTTATAGTAATTTCAGCTATATTTTCTTTTAGTTTTTTTTCTAAAATAAATTTATTTTCTTCATCGTTTAATAAAAAATAATTTATATCAGTAAAAAAAACAGTAGCTAAAAGTTTTAAATTTTCGTGAGAAATATTTTTTATTGTTCCTTTTTCATAAGCATTTAAAGTAGAAGCTGGTATATTTGTTAATTCAGACAATTCTTTAAAAGAATATTTAAATTTTTTTCTTTTATATCTAATTTTTTCTCCAGTATTCATCGTTTCCTTACCTTTCCAAAATTTGCTTTTTGTTTCCCAATCATATGTATTATAGCACAAAAACCCTGAAGTAAAAAATTTTTACTTCTGGAAGTAAAAAAAATTAACTTCTGGAGGTAAAAAATTTTTACCCTAGTTATAATAATAATAGTTATATATTAGTAAAAAAATAAAACTATAAAGTTATAGAATATATTATATATAAACTTTATAAAGTATTATCATAATATTTATATTATATATATATTATATAATTATATATACATATAATTATGAAAATTGAAAAAATTAATATTAAAATTTATGCAGTTATTAATGTACAAAAAAATATTGACAATGTAAAAAAGGTATGATAATATAGTTTTAAGAAATAAAAAGAAAGTATTAGAAATATTGAGAATATTTTAGAAAGAGGTAGAAAAATGGAAGAGAAAGTTGAATTTTTGTATTCAGGTGCAAAGATAGCTAAAGAATTAAATATGTCTTTGAAAAAATTTTTATCTTTAGTTGAGGCAGGTGTTTATGATTTTGTGAAGGTTGAAAAATTAGACAATGGTAAAAGAAAGTTTCATTATGATGTTGTTAAAGTTATGAAGTATCTTAATGATTTCAAAGAAGAAAAAATAAGAAGCAAGCAATTAATTGGAAAAAATTTGGAAAATTAGGAGATTAAATGTATTCAAATTTTAATGTTTTAGATATTAGCTATCAAAATTTTTTGACAATTCCCAGAGATTTAATTTATAACGAAAAATTTAAAAAATTAAGTTTAGAAGCAAAATTAATGTATGGACTATTGATGGATAGACTTAAAGTTTCAATAAAATACAATTGGATAGATAGTAATGGAGATGTTTATTTAATCTATTCAATTAACGAAATTATGCAATTATTATCTATATCAAAGCCAACTGCTGTGAAAATTCTGAAGGAATTAGAAAAATTTAAAATGATTGAAAAAAAGCAGCAAGGACTACAAAAACCCAATTTACTTTATTTGAAAAAAATAGATTTTTTAGTAAGTGAAAAAATGTAAATCAAAAAATAAAGAAATTGAAATATAATTATGATATTGAAAATACTTAAAATTATACACC
The DNA here is from genome assembly GCA_001612575.1 of Streptobacillus notomytis. Classification (GTDB taxonomy): domain Bacteria; phylum Fusobacteriota; class Fusobacteriia; order Fusobacteriales; family Leptotrichiaceae; genus Streptobacillus; species Streptobacillus notomytis. The sequence goes on along the minus strand of LJRV01000101.1, from coordinate 74,022 downwards.
TAGATTAATCGAGATTTATATAAGACGATTAAAACTATCGAAAAAATGAAAAAATCGCTCAAACAAGCTTAAAATTGAAAATAAGGCTATTTCATAGAAATGAGGAAAATGATGAAAGAATTTTATTTGAAAAAAAATAATAAGAATGAGATATTATTTTTCTTTAGAAATTACAATAAAAATAAAATTTCAAAAAATGAATGGATAAGAAAAATAGATGAAAATAGTGAAAATGAAAATTCTGCTGATAGTTTTAAAAAATTATTGAAGTTTTTAGATATCAAAAATAAAATAATACATAAATTAGACGATGTATTAATTACTATTTGGAGAGGAAATGAATACAAGATTACAAAAATAGAAATGGGAAATAATGAAAAAATAATAAATAATACAAAATTTTCTATAGCAGAAGATAATTATATTTGTTCTGAAAATGAAATATATATCATAAATAAAAATAATAATATAAATGAAAGGTTACTATAATATGGAAATTTTAGATAGAAAAGAGATTCTGGGAGTAGAATTGGTAATATTTGGTTCTGAAGTATCTCCAAGATTTAATGCTAATGAAATAGCAAGAATAATTGAAAATTCAAATGTGTCTCAAATGATAAAAGAAGTTGATGAAGATGAAAAAGAATTAGTATTAGTAACTCGTGAAGATGGTAGAACTCACAAACAATGGTATTTGACTGAAGATGGTCTATATGAAGTCTTATTTGCAAGTAGAAAGCCTATAGCAAAGAAATTTAAAAAGCAAGTTAAAGAAATACTTAAATCGATAAGACAAAAAGGTGGATACATCGTTGTTAAAAAAGAAGATAATGAAAAAACAATAAAATCAAGAATAGAAAATTTAATGAAAGAAACAGAGAAAAAATTAAGAATTTTAGAAAATAAAATAAATGGATATGAAATATTTTTTGATGAAGGGAAAGAATATATTAGCATTAGTTTTATTGCACGAAAATATGAAATGAAAGTAGATGAATTAATTAAAATTCTTACCGAAAAAAGATTTTTATATAAAAAAGGTAAAGTGATTTATTTATATAGAAAACATAGATATAAAAATTATGGTAAATATTTTAAGATAAATAAGAAAAATATATTTAAATTCAGTCTAAAAGGAGAAGCATTTATTTCAAATTTATTGAATGTAGTACATTATTAATATAAATATTTAGAAAGAGGTATATAAAATGAAAAAAATCTTTATGATATTATTATTTTTTACATATTTTTCATTTCCATTTTCAATTTCATTTACTACAGAAGATAAACAAATTGATGAAATATTGAAAGATGGAATTTATACAAGAGAACAAATAATGGAATTAAGAAAATTTAAAGTTCCACTTGAAGAAATTGCTAAAGTTAGTAAAATAGAAAAACGAGAAAGAAAAAATTTAGTAGTATGTGAAAAAAATAAAAGAGAAGAAATAAAGGAAATTGTACCAATTCTTTTAGGTATAATATTAATGGCTTTATCTTTTGGTATTTTTGTTATTCTAAATCATTTTGCCTTTTTGTATTTATAGGAAATTAAAAAAATAATAGAAAACAAAAAAAAGAAAAAAATAGAGAAAAAATAAAATTAATAAACTAATATAAATTAGTTGATTACTTAGGATACTTTTATTAGTTATCTAACTAATATTTGTATCTTTTTTTATAATAAAAAATTTAAAAGAAAGGACAAATATGGCAATATATAGATTAAGATATAAGTGTGGAAAAAAAGCTTTAGAGCATTTAAGCTATATAAATGGAGAAGAAAAATATTCAACAAAAAGAGAGCATATTGAATATACAGAAACAAAAAATTTACCAGAAAATTTTAAAGATATTCAAGAATTTTGGAAATATGCAATAGTATATGAAAGAAAGAATGCAAACATTTATAGAGAATTTGAAATAACATTACCTAAAGAATTTAATAAAGAAAAAAATAAAGAAATATTAGACAGATTTTTAGAAAAAACTTTTGAAAATAAATATGTATATAATTATGCTATGCATAATCCAGGTGGAGAGCAACCACATGCACATATTATGTTTTGTGATAGAAAATTAGATGAAATTGAAAGAAAAAAAGAAAATTTTTTTAAAAGATATAATCCACAAAATCCTGAAAATGGTGGATTAAAAAAAGATAGAAGCATAAAGAAAAAAGATTATGTAAAAGATATAAGAAAAAATTGGGAAAAACATTTAAATTTATACTTAGAAGCAGAAGGAATAGAGAAAGTTTCAAGTGATACTTTAATAAAACAAAGAGAAAAAGCAATAGAAAAAGGAGATATAGTCAAAGCAGAATTATTAAATAGAGATGCAATTCATGTTACACATAATTTAAAGTATAAAGATAAAGAAAAAAATACAGCATATGATTTATATCAAAGAATACAATTGGAAGATCATAGAAAAGAAAAACAATTACAAGATGAAGTAGATAGAATATATAAACTTAATTTTATGAAGAGAAAATATAATGAAAAAATGAAAGAATTTCAAAACTATACATTTGAAAAAGTATTAGAAGAAAAAGAAAAAATAGAAATAGATATTTTTAGATTATCTAAAAAAATGTTAGATAGAACACTTGAATCAGAAGCATTAAATATTTTAAGTGAAGGTAAGAGTAATGAATATAAGAATGAAAAAAATCATTTATTTAAAATGATAAAAAATGATAGACTTAATAAATCAAAATATAAAAAAAGAATAAATGAAATAAATAAAGAAATAGAAAATTTTAAAATAGAAAATAAAGAAAAAATAATAGATAAAAAATTAGAACTTAAAGCAAAATATATGAAACCATTTAAATTTAAAATAATTGAAAAAGAAATTGTAGATAAAATTTTTATGGATAGATTAAAAAAAACATATGGTAAAGATAATGATGAAATTAATTTATATAAAGCATATATTGAAAGAAAAAATTTAAGAGATGAAAAACTAATTCAATTAAAAAATATAGAAATAAATAAAAAGGAAATTGATAAATATTTAAATAGGAAAGATTATAAATCAGCAAAAAATATTCAAAGAACGAATGGAGAAATATATAAAAATATAAAATCATTAGATAGAATAAATAAAAAATTTAGGAAAGATATTAAAGTACAAGAACAGATACTTAAACACGGAGAATTTATATTAGATGAATATAAAAATATTTTAGATAATGAGGAAGAATTAGAAAGAGAGTGATGAAAATATATTTTTATTTTTTTAAAAAGTAATATATAATTGAGATGTAAATTAATTCTATACACGAAATACAAAGAGGGACTGCAATCTCTCTTTTTGTTTTAAAAAACTTATTAATAGAATTAAAAAAATTTTTTGAAGTGATATTGGAAAAAAATTTATAAAAAAAATGAATTAGAAATTTTTTTTTGTATTAATTTTTAAAATTAAATTTTTATTTTTTTTGAGCAAAACTTAAAAACATTTTTATATAAAAATCACAAAAAGAAAATGTAAAAATTTCTTATTTTTACTAAAATCATAGTAAAACAAATTTTACTATGCACGCTTACCCGTTTCTCCATTTTTTTGCCAAAAATTGAGAAACACTCGTCGTGGTTTATTTTAAAAAAATAAACATTTGCCTAAAGGCTTGAAGGAAAAAAATTGAAAAAATTTTTTTCAAAATATTTCAAAAATCACATAAAAAATTTTAAGTGATAACATAAAAAAATAGAAAAAGAAAAATAAAATAATTTGAAAATTTAAAGAAAAAGTTTTATTAAAAAGATTGAAAATACAAAAAAATTATAGTATAATATTAATGTATAAATGTGAAAGAAAAGAAAAAGTTTTATTAAAAAGATTGAAAATACAAAAAAATTATAGTATAATATTAATGTATAAATGTGAAAGAAAAGAAAAATTTTTTGTAAAGAGTTATAAAATACTGATTTTTTCTGTGTATTAAATCTTAAGGTACTATGTTAGTCAGCGAGCTAACACATATATTAAAAATATATGATAACATACAATGAATTTAGCAAAGACAATTTAAATATAAAAATTATAAGTTACTGATTTAATTTGCTAATTAAATCTTAAGGTGCTTATGCTAGCCTGCGAGCTAGTATAGGCACCTTTTTCTTTTTTTTCAGAAAAAAATCAAAAGGAGTGATAAAAATGTGAAAAGATTTTTATTTAATTAAAATGAAAAAAATGAGAAAGGAAAAATAAATGAAAATAAAAAATTTAAGTTTAATTTTATTGGGTGTCATATTTTTCTCAACTTTATCTTTAGCAAATACTTCTCAAGCAAGTGTTGCAGGTTTTGATAATTTTGCAAGATACTTATCAGCATTTTTAAGATTTATAAAGTTCGTTGGATATGCTGTAGGTGCAATATATTTTATAGTTAAACTAATTGAATTTATATTCAACCCTCAATGGGATCAAATGGGGAAAACTATATTAACTTTTGTTTTAATTATGGGTGGAATATTTGCTATAGATACAATTGTTAGAGCCGTAGGTGGAACAACAATAGATAAAAATGTTGAGAAAATAAAAGTTGTAAAACTAGAGAAAATAAAATTTTTAGGTGAAGCAAATGAAAGAAAATAGAATAAATAAAATGAGAAAAAATTTTATTATAGATGAAAATAAAACATCAAGAAATAAAGAAAAACTAAGTTTAGGTATTGAAAGATATGTTGCTATATCTGAAGCATTAAACATATGGAAAAAAGCTTTTATAGGTATGAGTGTAATGACAATTTCATTTGCTTGTTTATCAACTTTTCTATTTATTAATAAATCAGAAACTAAAAGCTATTTAATTAAAGTAAATAATAACGGAGAACTTATTGGTACAGAAAAATTATCAAATCAAATTACAAATATAGGTAATAAAGAAATAGAATATTTTATGAAAAAATTCATAAAAGATAGTAGAACTATAACACTTGATAGAAAAGTTTTTGATAAAACAATTAGAGAGGCAAGTTATTTTTTAAATAAAGAAACACAATCAAAATTAAGTTCAATTTTAAGTAATGAAAATGTTTATTCTTTTTTTGAAATAGGGAAAACAAGAGAGGTAGAAATATTATCTTTTGTAAAGATTCCTGAATCAGAAAACACTTATCAGATAAGATGGAGAGAAAAAGAATATGAAAAAAATGGAGATTTATCAAAAAGAAAAAATTTAAATGCTATAGTTAAAACTAAAAGATTTTCTCCTAATTCAGAACAAATAATATTTAATCCTTTTGGGATAGTTATAGTAGATTTTAATATGCAGGTGGAAAATTAATATGGAAGAGTATAATAATTATTTATTATGGAAAAGAAAAAACATTTTAAAAGTTATAAGTAAAGAAATACAAATTTTTGAATATAGTGTAGATAAAAAATATTTAGAAATAAAAGAATTTTTACAAACAGAAAAATCAATAGATGAAATTAGAGAATATGAAAAAAAATCAGAAAAAGATGAAAAAGAAATTTTTTATAGAAAAGAAAATGGAATTATTATAGAATTTCAAAATTTTCTTGAGGGAATAGTAAAAGAAGTTGAAAAAGAATATGAAGCTATAAAAAATAATTTAAAAGATTTTGTTAATAGTAATAATAAATATTCAGATTTAAATGATGAAAATAGTATAAAACAAATCATATTTGAAGAAAAAATATCAAATATAGATAAAGAAAATATAATTGATATATATGAAATAGAAGTTAGTAAGAAAGGTAAAGTATTTCATATTGATTATAACAAAAAAGAAATACGAGCTTTATAAAAGGAGATTATGAAAATGAAAATTTTTAAAAATTTAACGGTATTTTTATTATTTATGAGTTTAATTTCTTATTCAAATGATGTAAATAAAAATATTAATAAATTAAAAAAAGAAGTACAAAAATATGAGCAAAATATTAATAAAGTAGAAAATGTAGATGATGAAGAAATACAAAAGATATTAAAAGATAGACTTGCAATTATATCTGGAAAAACAGCTTCAATATATTCAGTTTCTACAGAATTCAACTATTTTAAATCATCGATTTATCAAGTCTTTACAAAACCTAACTATACAACAGTTTTTAAATTAAATAAAGATGAAAAATTGGTATATGTCGGTGGTGGAGATACAGAGAATTGGCAAATAGATGAAACTGAAGGTGGGAATGATGGTGCAACATTTTTATTTGTTAAACCATTAATTAAAGGACTTAAAACTAATTTAAATATTATCACAGATAAGAGATCATATTTTATAGTCTTAGAATCAACAGAAAATAATTTCAATCCATACATTCAATGGAAATATCCATATGAAAATCATATGGCACATATTAAAAAAATGAAAGAAAAAAGAGAAGGTAATGAAATTAAATTAGGTAAAAGTGAAGATATAATGTTTGGATTTAAATATGATAAACACCATAAATTAGCACCAGAACAAGTATTTACTGATTCTGAAAAAACTATTTTAATACTATCTAATAAATTGCAAGAAGCACCAGTTGTTTATGTGTATGGAGAGGATAATGTACTATCTTTAGTAAATTATAGAATAATAGAAAATAAGATAATAATAGATAAAGTAGTAAATAAATTTCAACTCGTTTTAGGTAATGAAAAATTAGATATAGTTAGATAATGGAAGGGGATTTAATATGAATAAAAAAAATATTGCTATTTCTGTTATCAATAAAATGAATAAAATAGATAAAAATTTAGATTTATTAAATGATTTAGAAAATGAAGATGAAATATTAGAAAAAAAAGAAAATTTAATAATAGATTTTGAAGAATTAGATGAAGATATTTCTGAAATAGAAGATGAAGTAATAAATCTAAAAAATAATGAAAAAGAAAAAGAAATTAAAACAGATAAAGAAGAAATAGAAAAAGAAACAATAAAAGAAGAAAAAACTAATTCAAATAAAAATTTTAAAACATTATTTGCTATTGTCATATTAATATTATTATCTATTTTTGGGATAGTAATTTATAAAAATTTACCTAAGGCTTTTGAAAGTGAAGAAGAAATTACAGTTGCAGATCCTAACAACTTTAGGATTAGTGATATTAAAGAAGATGATGAAGATAAAGCATTTGAGAAATTAGAAGATATAAAAGATGAAAGTAAAAATAATAATAATGAAAATATAGAAATAAATAATAAAGTAGATGATAACTTAGATTTAGAAAAAAATATTAAAAAATCTAAATTTGATAATTATGAAGAAGAAAAAAATAAAAAGGAATATGAAGAACTTGATAGAGCTATTGCAGAACTTGAAGGAAATTCTGGTGTTAATGAAGTATCAGGAAGAAAACACAATGGATTAGCATTTTTTAAAAAGGAAAAAGAAAATGATAAAGAAAAGAAAAAAGAAAGAAATAATTCAAAATATATAAATCTTTTAGAAAACAGAAAAGAAAAAATTGATGAAGAAATTAATAGAAAAAATAAAATAGCTTATTCATTTAATGATTTTGTTGTTCAACAAGGATCATTAATTCCAGCTATATTTTTAACTGAAGTTAATACAGATTTACCTGGTTCAGTTTTAGCACAAGTTAGAGAAAATATATATGATAGTAGAAGTGGAGAATATTTATTAATTCCGAAAGGAACAAAAATTTATGGAAGATATGAAAGTAATGTAGATAAAGGTCAAACTAGAGTATTTGTTGTTTGGGATAAATTATCTTTACCTAATGGTAAATTTGTTGAATTAACAGAATTTCAGTCTGCTGATGCTTTAGGTAATAGTGGGGTAAATGATAAAACTAATAATCATACTTGGTCTTTAATTGGAAATTCTATTTTGTCAAGTGTATTAAATTTTACAGATACATTAGCAAATGGTGTTAGCTTTAGTGTAGGTGGAGTAAAATTAGGCTTAAATGGTCAATCTAAAGAAGAAAAAGGTGGATCTCCATTTAAAGAAGTTACATCTCATTTAGTTAGAAAAGAAGTTGAAAGACAACCTACTATAACTATTAGGAGAGGGTATAAGTTTAATATTATTGTAAATGGCGATTTAGAACTTGAAAAATACAAATATTAATTTCACTCTATACAATATATAGAGTGAAAGAAAGTGAGTAAATACAAGTGTTAAGTGATATAAAGAAAATTAGATGGAAAAATATGAAAAGGAAAGAAAAAATATTTGTTATAGGAACAATTTCTTGGATAATAATTACTTTAATATTAATTCTATTTTTCTATCTATCAAATTATGCAAGAATATTAAACTATCCAAAAATATTTGATAAATATATATTAATAAATATTGAGAATATAAAAATATATAGACCTAATTTGTTTATGTATAAATCATTATCTAAAGTACCTAATGCTACTAAATGGGCTAAATATGAATTTATGATAATACTAGCACTAATAACTGTTCCATATATAATATTTTGTTTACCTATTAAATGGATACCTAAAGATATATCGCACGGTTCTGCTAGATGGGGAACATTTGATGACCTAGGATTAAGTGGATTTTTAATTCCTAACACAGCTGCTAAAGCATTTGAATTAAATTTACTTGAAGAAAGTGGAGTAGTATTAGGAGAAGTAGATGGGAGACTAATAAAAGATAATGGTAAAACACATATTCTATTATCAGCTCCCACAAGAACTGGTAAAGGTGTTTCTGTAATTATTCCTACATTAGTCGATAGTTGGAAAGATTCTGTATTAGTACTTGACATTAAAGGAGAAAATTATCAAATGACAGCTGGTTGGAGACAAAAACAATTTAATAATACGATATTTAAATTTTCACCTTTGTCAGTTGATTCTTGTTCGTTTAATCCTATGAGAGAAGTCAGATATTTAACACCAGATGAAATAGATGATGCTAAAACTATTGCACAGATTATAGTAATTGATGAGGGAGCTTCTGATCCATTTTGGGGTCTTGCTGGTTCTGATTTAGCAACTACTTTAATTCTTTATGAGTTATACAAAGGAAAAGGAGAAGCGAATCTATCAAGTGTAGTTAAATTTATTACAGATCCTAGTGGTCCACTAGAAGATAGATTAAAAAAATTAATAAATAGACCGATATTCAATCCTAATAAAGACAAAGAAATATTAGAAAAATTATTAAGTATATATACATCTAAATCTGATCAAGAACAAATAAAAAAAGGAATACATCCCTTTATAGATAGAGGACTTGCTGATGCACTAGGAAAAGGAGAGAAAACTTTACAATCAATAGTTGCTACAGCTAAAGCTAAATTATCTATATTTGAATCACCTAATGTTGAAAAAAATACTTCACAGAGTGATTTTAGAATATTAGATTTAATGGCAGCAGATAAGCCGATTTCTTTATACATCGTAGTCCCACCTGGACAAATACAACCACTAGCACCACTTTTAAGAATACTTGTAATTCAATGTGTTCAACTACTAACACCAGAAATGGATTATTCTGGAAATTCAAATAAAATTAAATTTAAACATAGATTATTAATGTTACTTGATGAATTTCCAGCCATAGGAAAAATGGAAATATTAGAAAAGGCTATAGGGTTTGTTGCTGGTTATGGAATGAAGATGATGTTAGTAGTTCAATCACTTGATCAATTAAATAAGATTTATACTGAGAACAATATGTTTATGGGTAACTGTCAAGTTCAAGTATTCTATACTGCAAATGATAATAAGACTGCTGAATATATTTCAAAAACGATTGGTCAAGAAACAATAGTTACAAAAAATTATTCAAGTGATGGTGGATTTTTTAGTAAAAAGAGCATTTCAGTATCTAAATCTGGAAGAGATTTAATCAAGCCAGATGAAATGAGAAGATTTCCACTTGATAAAATTTTATTACTTGTAGGTGGTAAGCCACCAATAAAATCAAATAAAGTACTATTCTTTAAGGATAAAAGATTTAAAGATAAAGTGAAATTGCCAATTAATCCAACAGTACATATGCAAAAAGAACTTGAATTGCAAGAAGGGAAATAAATAAGAAATGAAAATGAATGCAAAAATTAGAGAATATGAAAAAAAATTAAAAGAAACATTATATAAATTGAAAGAGAATTTAATAGATCATTTTAAAAAAGTTATTGATAAATATCCAATACATTCATTTTGTTCAGAAAAAGATATAGAAAATTTAATAAAAAATATATATGAGCAAAGAAATGAAGAAACAATAATTATAGAGATGAAATTTGATAATGAAACAAAAAATACAAAAAAAATAAATAATAAAAAAGAGAATGAAGTAAGTGAAAATATAGAAGTAGTTGAATAATATGACGGATTTAGAATTAAAAAGAAAATTAGAATTAGAGAGAAAAGAGAATTTCTTAAAAGAAAACTTAACTAGGATACAGAAGTTTTTAGAAGATGCATCTATTAGTGAAATTTCTTTAAACCAGGATGGAAAAATATTTTTAGATATTAAAGGAAAAGGTAGAGTAGATAGTGGAGAAATTTTATCTAAAATTGAAGGAGAAAATATTATTAAGATAGTTGCTGCTTTTAGTGAGCAAGAAGTAACTGAAGTTTCGCCTATTATTTCAGCTTCTTTGCCAGATGGATCAAGATTTGAAGGATTAATGTATCAAGTAACTAATTATAAACCTATTTTTTCCATAAGAAGACATACAACTGAAATAATACCACTTGAAAAGTTTGTAGAAACAGAATTTATAACACAACAACAAAAAGAATATATAGAAGAAGCTATAAAAAATAAGAAAAATATTCTAGTTGTTGGTGGAACATCTACTGGTAAGACAACATTTTTAAATGCTTGTTTAGATAAATTAAAAAATACTGAAGATAGAATTAGTGTTATAGAAGAGGTTAGAGAATTAAAATGTGATGCTAAGAATATAAACTACTTTACATCAACAGATAGTGTTAGTTATAGAGATTTATTAAGAAGTAATATGAGATTAAATCCAGACAGAATAATATTAGGAGAGCTTAGAACTGGTGGAGAAACACTTGAATTATTAAAAGCTTGGAATAGTGGACATTCTGGTGGTTTTGCAACAATACATGCTAATAGTTCACTTTCAGGACTAAAAAAAATAGAACAATATATAGATGAAGTAACAGTTAAATCTCAACAATATTTAATAGTAGAAGCAGTAAATATAGTAGTAAATATTATTAGAGATGGAACAAAAAGATATGTTAAAGAAATTGCTGAAGTAATTAAATATGATAAAGAAAATGATACATATATTTTAAAAAAAATTTAAAGGAGAGATGAAAATGAGTACATTATTAGAATTTATGAAAGAAAGAGTTAATGAGAAAGGATATGTAACATTAACAAAAAATAAAATTATGGAAAACTTATTATATACAAAAATGGAAGATTTAAATAAAGATTTATCAGAACTTATAAAAAATAAAAAAATATTTTTTACTAAAGAAAATATGGATTATTTAAAAGAAGATGGAACTATTGCAGAAATTAGTACAATAAAATATTTTACTGATTTTGAAAAATATGTAGATTACAATAGTGAAAAATTAAAACAAAATATTGAAAAATCAAGTAAAAAAACGAATAAAGAGATAACTAATTTAGAAAAACTAAAATATTTATCAGATGAAGCTAAATATGTTTATGATTTAACAAATAATGCATTAAAAGATAAAGGATATATAGATAGTAAAGAAATATTAAATAATTCTAAAATGCTTTGGAATGACTTTAAACAAGCACAAGATGAATTAGTACAAAATAAAATATTTTATTTATTAAAATTAGAAAATGAACAAGATAAAAAATATGTATTAATTAAAGAAGATAAATATTTTGCACAATTATATGAAAAAGAAAAAGAAGGAAATGAAATTTCTAATAATTGGAATAAAAAAGAAAATAAAGATGTTGAAATGGAAAGATAAATTTTCACTCTATAGATTCTATAGAGTGAAACAAATCTAGGAAATATAAGGATAATGAAAAGTAAAATATAAATAATTTAAAAATTTAGTCTTGAATATTGATAAATTTAGAGGTATAATATTAATGAGAAATGAGCTCAGGGGATGCAAGAACTCCTTGTCCAGCCTAATGGGTCAGAAATTTTAGGGGCAGCGAAGCTTGTTACCGTTTAGATTTGTCGGTAGACCAATAGCATAGGTGGGGCGAAAGCTAGGAATATGTGAAAAATCAAATAAAGACTAGATTATTCTAGTCTTTTTTCTTTTAAAGGAGAATTTTATGAATAATGAATATAAAGTATTAGATAATTTTCACTCTATAGATTCTATAGAGTGAAACAAATCTAGTAAATACAAGGACAATGATATATTAAATAAAAATCAAATAATCTAGTCAAGAAAAGAAAATCGTGGTATAATAATATTGAGAAATAAGCTCAGAGGTTCGTGGTTATCCTTGTGCGTGTTGCTACGCGTTAGAAATATAGACAACCCAGGCAAAATCATAACCGTCTTATACTACGGTTCCCTTATAGAATGCAAGGGCTAAATCATTTAATTGATTAAATATGCATGAAGTATACAAAAGACTAGATTTATTCTAGTCTTTTTATTTTTTAAGGAGAATTTATGGAAAAAACATATAAAGCAATGAAAACAATTGAATATTTTAGTAAATTTGATAAAGAAGATATACAGATAAACTCAAAAAGCAAACAATTTAATATTACTTTTGATAGAAAAGGATTACCTCATTTATTAGGATTACAGTATTTGGAAAAATATCCTAGACAATTTAATGCTACAAAATTTCTTAAGGAAATAAAAGAAAATAAAATATCGGATCAAGAAATTTTAGAAAAAGTGGAAGAATATCACGAAGTAAAACAGAGGATTAATGTTGAAAATAGAATTAATACTTTTTCTGATTTTATGAAGAATATAGAAAAAGGATTTATTGTTGAAAAAACATATGAAACTAAAATGAATGTAAACTATTTGGTAATACAGACTGAAAATAATGATTTTAAACATTTAGGATTTTTATCAGGAATAAGAGGAACTTTAATTGAAGCTTTTGATGAATTAAATGAAAAAGATTTATCTATTTTAAAAACATATTTTATTGAAAAAAATGACAGATATTATAAAGATACAAATATAATAGAGCCTATTGAAAATATAAAGATATATGATGAGTTATTTGAAGAATATACTAATTTTTCTTTTGATTTAGATAAGCAGAAATTTCTTAATCAAAATGTATATATGGAGTATAAAGAATGTATTGATAAATATTATCAAGAAAAAGAAAATAATGAAATTTCTGATAGTTGGAATATTAAAAAAGATAACAAAGATATTGAAATTGAAAGATAAATTTTCACTCTATAGAATCTATAGAGTGAAAAGAATATAGGAAATACAAGTTTTACAGAGTAAAAAGAAAGGATATAAAATGAAAATAAAAAAAATAAAATTATTTTTATTATGTATTTTGTTTTTACCAACTCTTACTTTAGCTAATACTTCACAAATTGATATAAAGCAAGAATATGAAAAAATATATAATTGGTTAAAAAATGTAGATAATAGTTATGATATTGAAACTATGCTACCACCACTTAATTCTGAATATTTAACATCTCAAAAACATTTAAAAAAAGTACTTCAAGTTAAAGCAAATAAAAATGCAAGTAACTTAGATCAAGATGATATTGATAAATGGAAAAATATATTAGGTGTTAAAAATATTAATTTTAGTAATAGTAATGGTGGTATTGCTTCTGCACTTGCTACGGCAACAACTTTAAAAAATATTGGAAATGATAAACATACTTTATCTGCTTCACTTGGTTACTATAATAAATCTGTGGGTGCTTCTATAGTATATTCTACTCATTTTAAAAATTTTGGTGTTATTGCTAGTGCATCTTTTAATAGTAATATTCAATTTGGAGCTGGAGCAGGCTTTTCATATACATTTGGTAAAACTAAAAATCATAAAGATAAAGTAGAAAAATTAGAAAATAAAATTAATGAATTAAATGAATTAATTAAAATATTAGAGAAAAGGTTGGATAATATATAAAATAAAAGGAGTTATTATTATGGAAAATAAAAAGGCTAGAGATATAGTCTTAAAAAGTAGAAATATAGCTATAGAAAATATAGCATACAATATTAATAAAATGGGATTTTTACCTAAAGTTGAAGATAATTTTAATTTTAGATCTGATAATAAAATGAGATTAATGGCTCATATATTAAGAAATGGATTTAAAACAGGATATTATGTTGATGAAAAATTTATTGAAGAAAATGGTTTTACAATAAAAGAAAATCAATATGCTTTAATATTTGAATATTTAAAAGAAATAGATGCTGAAACTGGACAAAAATCATATAGATTTTTTAAAAAATATAATATAGAACAAATAAATGAAACAGATAAAGCTTTAGAGATTTTATCTAAAGAAGTTAAAGTGAGAAAGAAATATAATTTAAGAAAAGAAAAATTAGAAACATTTTTTAAAGAGAATAATTTTGATTTATTAAATAGAATATTATTTATTGGAATCATTAGAATTGTTACTGGTAAAGACATAAATTTTGGAGAAAAATATGAAAAAGCTTATAAAGATGAATTAATCAAGATAGCTAAAGAAAATCCGGAATTTATTAGAAATGTATTCATAGAAACAGATAGATTTGTAAATAAGTATTTATATGAAAATGAATTAGTAGAGGAGTAATTATGAAAAAATTGATTTATAGCTTTATATTTTTCTTAACTTTATTATCTTGCTCATCTATAGTTACTGAAAATAAAAGAATACTAAATACTTATTCTATTAAAAATATGAATGAAATAGAAAATCTAACTATTAAAGATAAACTTGATTTAACAAATGGAGAAATTAATTTATATCATATTAAAGAATTAAAAACTGAAGGTATACCTAAAATAATAGTTGATATTAATTATGAAAAAGGAATTATAGATTCTTTTATAATATCTAAAATAGATGCTAGTAAAATTTTACTATCATTAAATAATGTAGGAGATAATAAAACAATTAATAAAGAAATAATATTTGCAAGATTACCTAAAGATTCTAAATTAGAATTTAAATTAGAAAATGAATACCAGGTAATTGATAATACAATATTTGAAATTAAAACTATAGAAACAGACAGATATAAATGGATTAAACTTGTGCCATTTTTCTTAGATGAAGATACATTTGAAAGAAAAGCTAAAGAAAAAATAGAAAAAGAAAGTAATGTTGCTTTTTATGAAAACAATATGATAATGGAATATGAAATAGAAGAAAAAATTGGAAATAGAGTATATAAAAAGAGTGAAGCAAAACTTGGTAATGGTAAAATTATTAAAGGATTTGGTGAACCACAAGCTGAAATAATAATATATTGTGATAATTTTCAAGTAAATATTAAAGTTAATGAAAATGGGAGATGGGAAAGTATTATTCCTGAAGCATATATTGGAAATTTAAAAATTATACAAAAAAATATAGTAGATAATAAGACTATTTTTACTGAAGTAAATGGATATTCAGTAAAAAGAAAAGGAGAATAATAATGACAAAAATACCAGTATACAAGGGTCTTATGGAGAATAAAACAGCTTTTGGGGTACCTATTTCAGTTTACACATATTTACTAGGGTTTGGATTTATTTTATATATTCTATTAAAAACATTTTTAATAATAATACCATTAATAATATTATTTATTTCATTAAAAATGGTATCAAGAAAAGATTCAAAATTTTTATCCATATTTTTTATTAATATATTTTACAGTAAATTTTATGGATTTTAGAGAGGAGATAGAAATGTTAAAACAGATATTAAATGACTATAAAAAATCATATAAATTTTTTATTCATTTTGAAACTATGATTGAAGATGGAATAATATTAAATAAAAATAATGGTTTTCAATCTACATTTAAAGTAAGATTTTATGATTTAGATTATTTAAGTACAGATGATATAACAACAATAAATGATAGATTAAATAATGCTTATAAAAGATTACCAGATGGATTTTCAATACATTTTGAAGTACAGAGAAATAAAAGTGATAAATATCCAACTAAAGATTTAAAAAATAAGCCTTACCCTACAAGGATAATAGATAAAATGAGAGAAAATTCTGTAACTAAAGAAACATTTTATTCAACAGAATACTTTGTTACTCTTACATATATAATGCAAAATGATAGTAATGAAAAAATAAATTTATTATTAAATAAATTTACAAGTATATTTTCAAAAAATAAAGAAAAAGAAAATACTAAAGATGAATTAATTAAGATATTTAAAAATGAACTAAAAGAATACAAAGATCAAATATTAATGTTTATTGAACAAGTTAAAACTGCTGCAATTGATGTTGAAATGTTAAAAGGAGAAGAGCTATTAGCTTTTCTATACACTGCAATAAATATGGAAAAAAGAGAAAAAGTAAAAGTTCCCAAAGATAATATTATGTTGCTTGATGAATACTTAACTGTATCAACTTTAACAAATGGAGAATATACTAAAATAAATGATGAATATGTTAAAGTAGTTACAATTAATATGTTTCCAGATAATGTAACTCAAAGAATATTTAATCAACTTGAGAGTTTAAATTTTGAATATAGATATGTAACTAGATTTATTATGTTAAGTAGAGAAGAAACAATTAAAATTTTAAAAGATTTTAAAGTATATTTTTCTGCTAAAGTAAAATCTTTTGCACAGTGGTTAATAGAAATTAAAAATGGGCAAGAAGTTCAAAATATAGATTATACAGCACTTGATAAGGTTGACGAGGCAGATTTAGCATTAAATGAAGCTAAAACTGGAGCATTAGCTTACGGATATTATACATTTTCATTTATTATTAAAGATAAAAATTTAGAAAATTTAGATAAAAAAGTTAATGATGTTAGAAAAATACTTAATTTCTATGATTTTGTAGCTGGAGAAGATAAATACAATACACTAGATTCTATTTTTGGAGCTTTACCTGGTAATATTGTAAATAATGTTAGAAAATCGCCTATGAATACTTATTTATTGTCAGCATTATTACCTATGTCCTCTTTATATGTAGGAAATAAGGTAAATAAACACTTAAAAGATATTGCCTTATTTACTACTAAAACTGATAAGGAACTATTTTATTTTAACCTTCACAATAAAGATATTGGACATAGTTTGGTTATAGGACCTACTGGTGCTGGTAAATCATTCTTACTTAGTATGATAGCAGCTAATTTCTTAAAATATGAAGGAAAAATATTAGATAAAGAAGGAAAAGAAAAAATAAAACCATCTCAAGTATTTTTCTTTGATAAAGATGCTTCAAGTAGAGTACTTACATATACATCTGGTGGAAAATTCTATGATTTAGGAGAAAAAGAAATAGCTTTTCAACCATTAAAGAATATACATATAAATAGTGAGAAGGAGTGGGCTTTAGGTTGGATTATTGGAATACTTGAGCAAGAAGGAATCCCTTATGATGCTACTACTAAAAATATAGTGGAACAATCTATAGAATCACTTACAACTGCAAAAATTGAAAGTAGAACATTATCAAATTTAAGAACATATATTGCATCTCGTTCAAAAACTGTAGCACAAGCACTAGATTCATATTGTGGAGAAAATGTTTATGGAGAATATTTTGATAATAATTTTGATAATATTACTGATAATAATTTTATTACATTTGAAATGGGTAATGTAATTTCTAATCCAAAAGTTGTAGCACCATTATTAGATTATATATTTCATAAAATAGAAAGAGAAAAATTAGATGGAACACCTACACTTATCTTACTTGATGAATGTTGGCTTTTCTTAAAAAATGAAAAAATGAGAGAAAAAATTAATGAATGGCTTAAAGTATTAAGAAAGAAAAATACATCAGTTGTATTTGCGACACAATCTTTATCAGACATTGCTGATTCTCCTATATTCTCAACTATAATTGATGCTTGTAAAACAAATATTTTCTTACCTAATGAAAGAGCTATGAGTGCTTGGGTAGATTTATATAAGAGATTTAACTTAACAGAAAAAGAGATAAAAGAGATAAATGATGGGACAATGAAACAAGATTACTTTGTTAAGACTACAGAAGGTGCAAGATTATTTCAGTTAAATCCTTCAGATATTGAAATAGCTTATTTGGGTTCTTCAACAAGTAATGATCAAAATATTATAATTAATTTAAAAAATAAGATTGATGATGAAATATTATCTAATAATGAAAAAATTAAAAAATTAAATAGAGAATGGTTAAGTTATAAATACAAAATAGGAGAGATAAGTATAAATAATATAAATCAAATAAAAGATATTTTATAAAAGGAGATAAACAAATGAAAAAAATATTTATAATTGTTACTTTAATTTCTGCATTATCTTTTAGTGAAAGTTTAACTAAAAATGTTGAAATAAACTCTAATACTAGTGTTATGAATGAAGATACAGAAAATGATAATGAAAAAAGTAATTTAGAAAAAGATGGGATAAAAAAAAGAAAAGAAATACTAGACCAATTAAATTCACCAGATAATGAGAATGTTGGAAATGTTGGAAATTTAGGTAAAAGCTTTGATTTTAATAAGATGTTTGATGATATTGATAATTATTGGGAGATATTAAATGATGGAACAGATCATGCTTTTAATGCTGTTTCTACAATCGGAGATGGACTGACAGCTTTAACAGCAGTAGGTGGTGCTTTCTTTGGACTTGGTGGTGTAGCAGTAGCTGGATCACATATACAAGCAGTTCTACAAAAAATATTAATGGTTAAAAATAGGGTAGATCAACTTAAGCAATATAAAAGATACATAGATTCAGTAAAATCTTTAGGTAAAAATGAGGCTAAAGATTTAGCTGGAATAGTAAATACTTTAAATGTATTATCAGGTATTATTAGAGATGATTTTGAATTTACTGATAGAAGTAGAGGATTTTCAGATATTATTCAAAGTTCTGATTTATCTACAAGAGAAGGTTGGGAAAAACTATTAGTTGAGAATAAAAATATTCAAGATGAAAATATTAAAGCATATAACAAAATTGCTGGAGAAGATTATAAAAAGGCGATGTCAATAATACAGAAAACAAAACAAAAACTACAAAAACTTGATCCTAAAAATGAAGTACAAAATTTACAACAATTAAACGGACAAATGAATATTTTAATCCAGGTAATGGAACAGTTATTAGATAATCAATCAGCTAATGCTGCTATAATGATTCAAGCAGAGAATAAAAAATTAGAAGAAGAGATAGCAGTAAAAAGGATAAAAGCAGAGGAAGCAGAAAGATTACAAAAAGCTATAGAAGAATCTGATAGAAAAGTTAAAAATATTAAGTTAGGGACTAGATTTGTTGGGTCTGTAAATGGGAATAGGTAGATGATAAGTTATGATTAATAATTTTACTCAAATTTTTTCTGATATGTTATCTACTGGAGTTTTAAGACTTGTTAGCATAGTTTTGTTTTTTATGACTATGATTGCTATGATAGATTTTATATTAGCATTTATATTTGAATATTCTGCTGATATGATGACTTTTTTAAAAGTATTTTTTACTAAGATATTTAGATATACTATATTCTTTGCTATTGCTAGATTTTATGTACCTATAACAGATGAATTAGTTAATATTATCTTTAAGATTGGATACTTATTCTTTCCTTCTGGAAAAATTCCAAAAGGAAGAATAGGACTACCTGATTTTGATGAAATATTTTCATTTTTATTTGACAGTGTACTTAAAATTAGAGATGATTGGGCTAAGTTACATTGGACACAATTTGGAGCTCAATTAACATATTTAATTATAGTATTAATTTGTATTATTGGAATATTTTTAATAATAAAGGAAATTATTATTAATTTTGTTGAAATTAAGGTTATTATTGCATTGGGGGTTCTTTTACTACCATTTTCTGTATATGAGCAAACTAAAAGCATTGGTGCTAAATTATGGAATGCTTTATTAAATGCTTCAGGGAAATTACTTGTATCTTTATGTTTAACTGGAATTACTTTACAGTTATTACAAAAAACTACATTTAATTCAAATAATAATGTTAATATAGGGAATGCTATTTCGTGGACTTTTCTTTTAAGTTTATGTGCTTATCTTATAACTAATTCAAAAGAATTAGGTAATATGTTAATTAATGGTACAGGATCAAGCAATGTAAATGGTGTATTTGGTCAAGCTTTAGGAGTTGTTGTAGGTGGAGCAACAGCAGCTATGGGTGGTGCTGTGGTTGGAGCTTCTGCTGTTAAAGGTGGACTTACTAAAGGAATGGCAGCAAGTAGAGGTGGTAAAAATCTTGGTGGAATATTAAAGGCTGCTAGAAGTGGAATGAAAGAGGGAGCAAGTGTTTCTAAAAATAGTAGACTTGGAAAAATTGGATCTAAATTTTCAAGGGGATTACAAAATTCAGTAGGATATGCAACTGGAAATAGAAGTGCTATGAA
The DNA here is from genome assembly GCA_001612575.1 of Streptobacillus notomytis. GTDB lineage: Bacteria > Fusobacteriota > Fusobacteriia > Fusobacteriales > Leptotrichiaceae > Streptobacillus > Streptobacillus notomytis. The sequence continues at coordinate 53,527 of LJRV01000101.1, read as the reverse complement.
TCTTGGGTCTGATTTATGGGGAGCTACTTTTGGGACAGCTTCAGATCAAGTAATGCACGATGGTGAAAGATTGCAAGAACAAAAAGATAATATTGCATTTGATTCTCCAGGAGATGCTAAAGATTATATAAGTTCAAAAGATAGGGTTATGGAAGCTATGGTTGCAGTTAGAAATTCATTAAGTAAGAATGGTCCTACACCAGTTTCTAAATTAGAAAGATATAGAGAGGCATTTAGAGAATTTAGAGAACATATGAATAACCCAGAAAACAAAGAAAAGGCATTTGAAAAAGCAAGTGAAATTGCGAAAAATAAGAAGGATATATATGGTACTAGAAAAGAGTATGAAAGTGCAAGGAAGTATAATCCTTATAAGACTGATGAAAATGGTAATAGAGTTAAAAAAGATATTTGGAATGAGGATATTGGGAAGGATATATTTAATAAAAATAAAGAAGAAAATTCTGAAAATAGAAAATTCAATAGTAAAGTTTGATAAAACCTTGTAAAAATCATTGTTTTATGCTATAATTTTAATATAAAATATGTATTAAGAGGTGTAAATTATGGATGATGCAGATTACAGTCTTGTAAAGAGTATGGTAAATAGTGTTGATACAAGTAGATTTGTAAGAAATGAAGATTTAGATGATTATGCAGCTTTTGTGAAGGAAAAATTTTATGAACTTTATGATAAAGTAAAAGAAATGAATTCTCAAATTCAAAAAAATATTAAAGAAAATGAAGAATTGAAAAAAGAAATTAATGAATTAAAAACTGAAATAGAATTACTGAAACAAGAAAAAAATTATGATGATTACTATAGTTTAGATTTATAAATAGTTAAACTTGATAATGTTATACTAAATTGCTCGTTTTTAAAAAATGATGTATAATATTTACATATCCTAGAAAGGAGAATAAAAATGTATGCAATAGCATTTGATTTAAGAGTTGATGATTTAAAAAAATATTATGGTGAACCATATAATAAAGCTTATGATGAAATTAGACAAGAGTTAGAGTTATTAGGTTTTGAATGGACACAAGGTAGTGTTTATATGAGTACAACCACACAAAATAACTTAACTTATGTTTATAAAGCAATAAATAAATTATCAACTATAGAATGGTTTAAAAAATCAGTAAGAGATATTAGAGCATTTAAAGTTGAAGATTGGTCAGATTTTACAGAAATCGTAAAAGGAAATTAATTGTAATAATTACAGATATTATTGTGAAAATAAAAAAATATTCAAGTAAATTATTGTAAAAAGTTATGAAATACTGATTTATTCATCGTATTAAATCTTAAGGTACTATGTTAGTCAGCGAGCTAACACATATATTAAAAATATATGATAACATACAATGAATTTAGCAAAGACAATTTAAATATAAAAATTATAAGTTACTGATTTAATTTGCTAATTAAATCTTAAGGTGCTTATGCTAGCCTGCGAGCTAGTATAGGCACCTTTTTCTTTTTTTAGGCTAGAAATTAAATATATAAATAAAATTCACTCTATATTTAACATAGAGTGAAAGAAAGGAGAAAGATGAGGAAAAGGATATTGCTTATTCTACTATTATTTATCAGTGTTATTTCTCTTGCAGATAGTAATGTAGCTTCTGATTATTCAGATACTGTAAGTTATGATTGGGATAGCTTTGCACAGATGTTATCACTTTATATGGAAAAAGGATTAAAGTCTATTGAAAGGCTAAGTATTTATTTATTATCAACATTTTTTGTAATACAGTTTGTATTTGATGCATATAAAACTTATGAAACTTTTAACCTAATTGAATTTTCTAAAACATTTATTAGAAAATTACTTACATTTTCAGTATATTTATTTGCAATAAAAAAAATAATAGATGGAACAGTATTTAGAGTTGTTGAAGAAATATCATATAAATTACTAGAAAAATTAACTGGTCAAGTTGGAGTACAAAAAATATCCAATATTTGGGAAATTAAAGAGAAAATAACATTAAATCTTTGGGAAGCTATTGCTAAGCTTTGGGGAGTATGGTCAATTTTACCAGGAGAATTTGCACAAGATTTCATATTTACTCTAGTTTTATTAGTTGTAATTCTATTTTTAAATATAGCATTTTTTATGATGATGCTTAATTTATTTAAAGCTTTAATGAGCTTTAAACTAGTTTTAGGATTGTCAGCTATTTTATTACCATTTGGAGTAATGGAAGAAACAAAAGAGTACTATAACATAGGGAAAATATTATCATTAGCACTTAATTTTTCGATTAAATTAATATCTATAAACTTTATAGCTACAGTTATTATGAATTCACTCAATAAGAATGATTCAATTTTAAATTTTGTTGCAAATGATATTACAAGTGTTATATCTCAAAGCTTTATTATCTTTTTAGTATTAGTAGGTGTTATGTGGCACTTAACAACTAAATTAGAAATTAATTTTTAAGGATAGATGATAGATGAAAAAAATAAAAAGAGTATTATTAATAATTTTTGTAAGTATAATCTTAATATTTTCAAATATAAGGATAAATATTAGCGAGTCTGCACCATTAGGAGTGTATCTTATAAATAGATTTTCTAATAAATATGAAAAAGGAGATTATATAGTATACAGAATTGATGATGAGTATAAGAAATATGTAAGTGAGGAATTAAGAGATTTAGATACAGTTAAAGAAATAAAAGGAATGGAAGGAGATGAAGTAGAGTATGTAGACAATAAAGTATTAATTAATAAAAAAGAGGTAGGAACAATAGACTATAACATTCCGATTAACTCTAATAAAAAATATATTATTTCTAAAGATGAATTTTTAACTATAGGAGATGTTGAAAATTCTATAGATGGAAGGTATTACGGAACAATAAAGAGAAAGGATATTAAATATAAGGTGTATTTAATTTATAGGTTTAATAAATGAAACATATAGAAAATATAGCATTCAAATTAATAAAAGAAAATAGGAAAAATAAAAGTGATATAGAAAAAGAAAAGAAAAAAATTACAAGAAAAGAAAGAGCACATAAATTAATACAATTAGGTACTTTATTTACTTTACTTGAAATAGATAATGAAAATCACGATTTATTAATAGGATTACTTATGAGTTATTATTCGCTAACAGAAATAGAGAAAGAAGAGCTAAAAGAGAGGGGAAAAATATTTAGAATAGAGAGAGTAAAATTATTGGAAGAGGAGAAAAAGAAAAATGAGGGAAGTAAGAAATAGAAATTTTATGAATGCTAGTTTATTTGAAAGAGCAGATGCATTAGCGACTATAAGGAATAAGAAAGTACAAGATGTAAAAACAGAAGACTTTATAAATATATTATATGCTTTTTTAGAGAGATTAGAGGCTTTAAGAGATAATATTAGTAATAATTCTATAGAACATAAAGAGAGTAAAAAAGCTATTGAAGAAGTTATTGAGACATTAGAAAAAGTTATAGAAAATCAAACACAAAAAATTGAAAAAGAAATTAATCAAGAATTACTAAGAGATAGTGATGGAGATGGATTAAATGATTATGAAGAAATTAGAAGAGGATTAGATCCATTTGATAGAGATACAGATAGAGATGGAATAAATGATAGAGATGATGTATTTTTAGATGATTTTGAAAAAGAAAAATTAATAGAAAAATATTAAAAATTAAATAATATAAAAAGAGGAAAGATAATTATGGAAAATAATAAAGAAATGTTAGTTTACAGATTGGAAGAAATTGTTAAAAAAATAAAAACTAGAGGTGCTGATTATGATGAAGTAAATATATTTAATGATGTAGTTTCTGCTATGGCACTCAATTCTAAAAGTTTTGATGAATATATAAACGGATATATTGTAGATTACTTTGGATCATTAGATGAATATAAATTAGATGAAATTACTAAAGAAGAAGTGGGATTACGCGACGATTTTGATAACTATATAAGTAATGAAGTTAATAAAACATTTACAAACTATGATAAAGCTGAAAAACTAAGATTTGATTTTGAATATGTACACGGTGGAGACTTATATTATGACACAGTAGATAATTTAAAAGAATTCTATATTGATATGGAAGATAATGTTATATTTATACAATCTTTAGTTAATGAAGGTGCAAATATAAGATTAAATGAAATATTTGATTATTTAGATATTGATTTAAATGAAATGGATTTAAAAGATGTTGTAGATGAAGTTAAAGAGTATTTGAATAAAGATGTATTAGAAAAAAATGAAACAAGTTGGAATAAGAAAAAAAATGAAAAAGAATTGGAAAGATAATAAGGAGATAATTATGGAAAATATAAAAATAACAGACAAAAATAAAGCAATGGAATTATTAACAAAAGGATTTAATAATGAAGTGGTATTGAATGGAATGCCACAAGTTACAGATTTCTCTGAAGAGTTACTTGCTGACAAAGAAGTTGCGATAGCACTAATTAAACAATATCATCACAATTATGAATTTATTAGTGAGGATTTAAAGAAAGATAAAGAAATTGGGAGAATATATTTAGATATTGAGCCTAGAGACTTTCAAAATTTACATCCAGAGTTAAGAGATGATTTCGAATTAAGTAAAATGGCAGTAGATAAATGGATTATCAACCTAAGTTTTGTTAGTGATAGATTGAAAGATAATGATGAATTTATGAGACCTATTATTGAAAAAGATGATTTCAGATTAAGATATGCAAGCAAAAGATTGCAAGAGCAAATATCAAAAGAAAAAGAAGAGAATATTGGGTGGAATGTAAAAAAGGATAAACAACAAGAATTGGAAAGATAATTTTCACTCTATAGATTCTATAGAGTGAAATAAAGCTAGTAAATACAGTGTAATATATAAAATTTGTAAAGTAAAAAGGAGTTATGAAATGAAAAAATTATGGATTAGCACTCTATTAATAATAAGTGCAATTGGATATTTATCCTATTCAAATAATAATACTAAACCTAATACAAGTGTTACTGTTAAAGCTGATAAAGATGCAGCTAATTTAGAAACTAATGATATTAATGAATGGAAAAAGAAATTAGGTATAGTTGATATTTCAAAATTTGAAAATTTAAATAAAGCAATGAATAATTTTGATAACTTAAATAATATATCTAAAAATGCTAATGGTGGTGTAGCTTCAGCAATAGCGACAGCTTCTACTATGAAAAATTTAGGGAATAATAAACATACTATTTCTGGTTCTGTTGGATATTATGGCAAAGAAACTGCAGGTGCTATTTCTTATTCAACACATTATAAAAATTTTGGATTTGGTGCTAATGCATCATTTAATAGTAGATTAGAATTTGGAGCTGGAGCAGGGTTTTCATATACATTTGGTAAAGGAGAAAAAGAAGTAATTAATGTTGTTTCACCAACTCTTGCTATTGATGAAAATGAAAGTAGAATTGAAAATTTAGAAAAAGAGAATAAAGAGATTAAGGAAGAATTAATTAAATTATCTAAACTAATTAAATCATTTGATGAAAATAAAAATAAAGTTGAAGAGATATATACTATTTATGGATTTAATTCAAATAAATTTATTTTAAATAAAAAACAAATAGATGTTATTGATGCTTTAGTTCCTAATTTACAAAATAGAGAGATTATAGTTATAGGTTATACAGATACTGATGGAAATGATAAATATAATTTAGAATTAGGATTAAATAGAGCTAATTCAGTAAAGGTATATTTAGAAAATAAAGGAATTAAAGTCAATCAAATTAGAACAGTAGGATTTAATGAACTTATTACAAATAATAATACTTTAGAAAATAAGTCATTAAATAGAAGAGTTGAATTGATAGTTAAATAATTTTCACTCTATACAATGTATAGAGTGAAATAAATTTAGTAAATATCATATATAGAAGGGATTTTATGAAAAAGAAAATAGAAAATATGGAAGAACTTTTACATTGTAGTATTAATGTTATAAATAGTAATGGGTCTACTGTATCTAATCAATTTATTGTAAATGTTGATAATAAAAAAAGAGAATTTACAGTATATAGTGAAAAAAATCCAGAATACTGGAGAGAGTTTAAGTTAAAGTTTGATTATCTTGATATACCTGATACAAGTGATTATACAATGAAGGTTGTAAAACATAGTGAAAAAGTAACAGATAAAAAATTAGAAAATTATAAATATTGGCAAAAAAATATATGTAGAGCATTAAATATAGATGAAGCAATAATAAAAGATGAAGAAACTATGTCAAAAGCAATAGAAAATAACCCATATTTTTTTGAATGGGGTAGTGAAGAATTAAAAAATGATAAAGATTTTATGTTAAGAGCGATAAAACAAAATTTAAGAGTTGGCGAATATATTGATGATAAATTAAAAAATGATAAAGTGTTTATGTTAGAAGCAATAAAAATTGATGAAGATGCAATTAGGTATGCAAGTTATGAATTGAAAAATGATAAGGATATAGTATTAGAATCATTAAAAAATGGTGGTTCTTTAATATATGCTGGAGATGAGATAAGAAATAATAAGGAAGTTGTAAAGATAGCTGTAATGAATTGTGGAAGCGAATTGAAATATGCAAGTACAGAGTTGAAAAATGACAGAGAGATTATACTAGAAGCTGTAAAACAAGATAAAAGCTCTTTACTATTTGCAAGTGAGGAATTAAAAAATGAAATTAAGGATAATTGGCATATTAAAAAAGATAAACAAGAATTAGAAAGATAAATTTTCACTCTATATAAAGTATAGAGTGAAAGAAATATAGTAAATACGATATATTAAGGAGTTTTTATGAAAAAAATATTTATATTTATTTTACTAACATATATATCATTTTCTAATGGAATTAATTTTGTAAATAGAAATAATAATTTTAAACTTAAAAAAAGTTTAGTAGTTAAAGAAAAAATAGAAATAAAAAAGAAAAAAAGATTTGAAAAAAATAAAAAGAAAATACTAATTCTAAAGAAAGCTAAAGAATTAATGGGTAAAAAATATCTGTGGGGTGCAAAAGTTGGAGATTATAATAATTTTGATTGTTCATCTTTTGTTAAAGCTTTATATAAAGAAATAAATATTAATTTACCTAGAGTTAGTAAAAATCAATCAGAAATTGGTAAAAAGATTTCTTTAAACGAACTTGAAATAGGAGATTTAATATTTTTTCATACATTAGGAGATTATGTAAGTCATGTTGGAATATATATAGGAAATAATGAATTTATACATGCATCAAGTAAAGCTAAAAAAACTATAGTAAGTAAATTAAGTGGATATTATAGAGAAAAGGCTGTATTTGGAACAAGGTTGTGGATATAAGTGGAAATGAATACTGATAGAAGTAATATCAATTTAAAAGATCTATTAGAATATTTAGGTGAAGATATAATTCTTCACGGAAAAAACCATTTTAAATTAAGAGAACACGATTCATTAATAATTTCAGGTAACAAATTTTTTTGGAACTCAAAAGGTATAGGTGGAAATTATTTTTCTTTATTAAAGGAACTTTATGGACTTAATAATAAAGAAATATGGAAGACAACACAATCTTTTTTAGATGCAGTTGAATATGGAGACTTTATTCCAAGTAAGACTAAGGTTGATAAAGAGAAAATTAAATATAAGATATATGAAAAGAAAAATAAATTAGATGATATAAAAGAATATTTGTGTGAAAAAAGAGGAATAAATCCTGAATTTATAGATTCATTATATTATAATAAATTACTATATATGGATTATAAAGAAAATATAATATTTGTTATAAAAGATAAAAATGAAAAAGCTGTAGGTGAAGAAATAATTGGGACGGGTAACATAAAATACAGAAGAAATACATCAGAATCAAAAGGATTTAATATAACTAGAAGAGATATAAATAAAAATCCTAAAGTTAATAATCTGTATGTATTTGAAGGAACTATTGATATGTTATCATACATACAGTTATTTCAAAAAGAAATAAATGATAAGTGGAAAGATGAGAATGTTAGATTTCTAACTTTGTCTGGTTTAAGAGAAGATATTTTTGAAAATTATATAGAAGATATTAAAAATGTATATGTTTGTACAGATAATGATGTAGCTGGAGATAATTTTTTTAAAAAATTAGAAGCAAAATACCAGGATATAAATTTTTATAGAGAGAAATCTATAGCAAAAGATTGGAATGATGATTTACAAAAATTAAAGACAAAAGAAAATGAAAATGTTTGGATAAAAAATAGAAGTATAGTGAATGAATTAGAGATGTAAGAAAGTGATAAAATATGAAAACAAGTATGATGAAAATGTTTGATGGTAAAATTAATGGAGTTGAATTTGATGATGAAAATTTGTATAACAGTGTTGTTTTTTTATTATTACTAATTGAAGGTAAATTTGGGGAAGTATATAATAATGAATTTATCGAGGAATTAAAATTAACTATTGAAACAATGTATTTGAAATATGAAGAATTTAGTTATGCAGATTTAAAAAATGAATTTTCTCGTTGTATTAAAGATGCAAATACATTTAATGAAATTAAATTTAATTATTTTGGAAATGATTGGAAAATAGAAGATTTAAATCAAAATATATTAAGTGAAATGTATTACAAAGAAAAAATAAATTTTTATAAAAAAAATATTAAAGAAGCTGTGATGAAAGCTATATTTATTAATGGTCTAGTTTTACGATTTGTACCACTTGAATTTAAAAAGGATAAAGAAGTTGTATTAATAGCAGTTAGACAAAATGGATTAGCTTTGGAATATGCTAGTAAAGAGTTACAAGATGATAAAGAAATCGTTTTAACGGCTGTTAAGGAAAATGGATGGGCTTTAAAATATGTGAGTGAAAAGCTACAAAATGATAGAGAAATCGTAATGGAAGCTATTAAACAAAATGGAAATGCTTTAAAATGGGCTAGTAAAGAGTTAAAAAATGATAAAGAATTTATTTTAAAGGTAGTGATGGAAAATAAAACGGCTTTAAAATATGTAAGCAAAGAATTGAAAAAAGATAAAGAAATTAAAAAGTTTATTTTAATTAAAAAAAAATGAAAATTAATTATAAAGATAATTTTCACTCTATACATTGTATATAGTGAAAAAAACATAGTAAATATTATATATAGGAGCGATTATTATGGAATCAAAGATAATAAGTAAATTTTGTGGAATGATTAATGGCATTGAATTTAATGATGAAAATTTATATAGAAGTGTTGAATTTTTATTAGAGAGAATTGAGGATAAATTTGGAGAAGTATATAATAATGAATTTGTAGATGAATTAAAATCAACAATAGATTCAATGTATTTTAAGTATGATGATTTTAATTATTCTGATTTAGAAAATGAATTTTATTATTGTATTCAAAAAGTCGATAAATTTAATGAAATTCAATTTGAATATTTTGGTAGTGATTGGAAAATAGAAAAATTAAATGAAAATTTATTAAATGGAAAGTATTATGAAGAAAATTTTAAGTGGAATAAAAATATATATAATGACAAAGATTTTGAAAGATAAATTTTCACTCTATAGATTCTATAGAGTGAAAAAAATATAGTAAATATTAGTAATACATAAAAAATACCACTATATTATAGTGGTGTTATTTTTAATTTATATTTCCATATTCATTAGTTGGTTTACCTATTGCTATAAATATTTGAATTAGAATTATTAATGATTCAATCATAAATAAGAAATAACCAATTAATATAAATAATAATACATAATTAATTAGTGAAAATATGATAAATAATACTCCTTGAATAGGTTTAGAAGCATAAAAACTATGAATTCCTAAATAACCAAAAAAGAAAGCTAAAAGACAATAAGCAAGTTTACTATAACCAATATTTTTCATAAAAATACCTCCTAAATTATTTTGATATCATTATAATATTAATTTTAATAAAAAGCAAACAAATTTAATGCTCACTCTATATTTAACATAGAGTGAAAGAAAGTGAGTAAAAATGAAGTTAATAATAGCAGAAAAGGCTAGTTTAGCAAGAAATATTGCAAATGCAATAGGAATAATAAATAAAAAAGATGGATATATTGAATGTAAGAATGATTTTGTAGTAACAAATTGCATAGGACATTTATTAGAATTAAAACAACCAAAAAATTATGAAGAAAATATTACTAAAAAATGGAATGAATATAAATTACCATTTATACCAAGGAAATTTATATATGAAGTTAAAGATGATCCTGGAGTAAAAAAACAATTTAGAATAATTAAAGAATTAATGAAAAATGCAGATTTAATAATTAATAGTGGAGATGCTGATAGAGAAGGACAAATAATAGTTGATTCATTATTACAATTTAATATTAATAAAGTTCCTATAAAGAGATTATGGTTACCAGAACAAACTGAAGAAACAATAAGAAAAGAATTACAAAATTTAAAAGACAATAGCAATTATTATAATCTTCAGCAAGAAGGATATGCTAGAGCATACATGGATTATTTATTAGGACATAATTTAACTATACTTTTAACTAATCTATCAGGAAAACTTATGAATACTGGTAGAGTATTAGTGCCAATAGTTAAATATATCTATGATAGAAATAAAGAAATTGAAAATTTTGTTGTAGAAAAATATTATAGTGTAGAAAATGATAATACAGTAAAACTTATTTCAAAAAATAAATATAAGAATATAGATGAAGCTATTAATTATTCTAAAGAATTAAATAAGTATAAAGCTAAAGTAATTAGTATTGAAAATAAAGATGTAAAAATACAGCCTAAAAAATTATTTTCTTTATCTGAATTACAAAGTGAATTAAGTAAGAAATATAAAATAAGTTTTCCAGAAAGTTTAAAGATTATCCAAGAATTATATGAGAAAGGATATTTAACTTATCCAAGAACTAATACAGAATATTTAAGTGAAAATGAGAAAAATAAAGTAAAAGAAATTTTAAATGTTTTAAATAATGAAAATCTTGAATTTAAAGATAGTAAAAAGATATTTGATGATAGTAAAATTGAATCACATAGTGCTATTACAATTACAACAAAAATACCAGGAGAATTATCTGAAGGACAAAATAAAGTTTACAATACAGTATATAATAGATTTTTATCTAATTTTACTAAAGAAGATTGCATTATTTCAGAAACAATAATGATAATTAAAGTAAATGATGAAGAATTTAAACTAAAAGGTTCTGTAATAAAGCAATTAGGATTTATGAAATATGAACCTAAAGAATTTAAAGATAAATTACCTAATTTAAATTTAAATGATGAATTTAATATTGATTTTAAAGATGTAGAAAAAGAAACAAAACCACCTACAAAAGTAAATGAAGGAGAGTTGTCAAAATTTTTAAAAAATCCATTTAAAAAAGAAAAATATGAATCTGAAGAAGAAAAATACCAGGATATTTTTGATGGAATTGAAATAGGAACTGAAGCAACTAGAACGAGCATTATTGATAAATGTGTTAAGATAGGATATTTAACATTAGATAAGGGTATATTTAATATTACTGAATTAGGTATATTTTTAATAGATAAATTAATTGAATATGATATTAATGTATTTAAGGAAAAGTCTGTTGAATTTTCAAAGTTACAAAAGAAAATATATAAAAATGAAATTACAATGTCAGAATTATTAAATCAAGTTGAAAATGAGCTTAAAGAAATTGTAGAAAGAACAAAACATATTGAAAGATCAAGATTTGAAAAAATTAAACCAGGAGAAGTAATTGAAATAAAAAGTAAAAATGGAATGATGTATAAAGGGATATTTGAAGGCGAAGAAAGATTTTTATTTGAAAAAATGAAATATTTTGATAATGAAGTAAAGGTTACAAAATCAATTGCTGAAAAATTATTTTTAGGAAGAGCTGTTAAATTTAAACTTAAGTACAAAGGTAAAGAATATGATCAAGAATTGAAATTAAAATTAAATGGAAAATATTTGAATTTAGTTAAATAATTTTCACTCTATACATTGTATAGAGTGAAAGAAATGATGTATTTATATTATTTTGAGAGTATTTTTATACTAAATAAAAATTCACTCTATCTATAGAGTGAAAGTTAGTTGATTTTATATATTCTATATGTTAAAATTAAAAATATATAAAAAAATGACAAAAATTGTAAAAAAAAGTAGTAAATTGATTGGCAACAAATTGGCTACAAAAATTTTGGTTAAGTCTTGAGAAATGGTTATAGTTTTAGTGTGGGCACCATGATTCAAAAGATTTTAATAAATATTGTATATGTGTCTGCAAACCTGTAAATAAGGTTTTTGCAGATTTTTTATTTATTATAATTTTTTGATATCTTCTAACTATTGCCCAATATTTCTTGATTTTTTTGTTGGATACACTAATATTTTAATCTATTTATTGCATCTCTTAAATCTTTTATACTCCAATGAATATTTTTCTCTTCATGATTAACAATGTTTTTTATTATTGATACTTTTATTTGTAATTGTTGCATTTTGGTTATAAAAGAAAAAAGCAGTAAATAAAATTGAAAAGAAAATAAATATTAAAATAAATAAAAACGTATCGCCTAAAGAGAAAAAAGGGGGTATAATAAATAAAAAGGGTTATTTATGTTCAAAAACAAAGTATTGATCAGATAAATTTTAATTATAGAAAATAAAATAAATGTAAATAATACTTCAGAACATAAACTTAATGTAAATAAGTTAAAAGAAGTAGTATCAAATGGAGAGCTTGTTTTAGACTGGATCAATGAAGTTATAGAAAAAACAGTCTAGATAGTTTGTAAATGTTATTACTGATACTAAGAGGTGTACTTATTGTATGTTGACTAATTGTATTCAAGAATGATAAAATAATGGGGAGGTAAGGGGTACTGTATGATAGATATTATAAGAAGATTTTACATAAAATCTGGCTTGCATGGAACATGTATTATTACATTAGATTGTAAAAAAAAGTATAGTCTTGGATAATGTACAAAAAATAGAAGATGCTTTGGAGGTATAACCATATTTATTATTCAAAGAATAAATAGTAAGAAAGGAGTGGTGTTAAGTGAATAGGAAAACTTATTTTGATTATATAGAAAATAAATTAAATGATTTAGCACATAGAATAGAATCACGAAATAAACTAAACCTTTTGGAATTTAATATCCATTCTGAGAATCTTTTCGCCAGTTTATGTAATATTATTTTTGATTTAGAATTAAAAAATTTGAATTTATCATATCAAAATATAGAGGGTATAGATTTAATAGATTCTAAAAACAAAGTTGTTGTACAAGTTTCTTCAACTTGTACAAAAGAAAAAATTGAAAGTTCACTAAGTAAGGATGTGTATATTAAATATAAAGATTATAGCTACAAGTTTATGTCTATTTCTAAGAATGCAGATACTTCTTTAAAAAACAAAACTTTTAAAAATCCACATAGTATTAAATTTGATCCAAAACGGGATATATGGGATGTTAATCTACTTTTAGGAGAAATTTTAAACCAAACAGTTGAAAATCAAAGAAGGTTATATGTTTTAATAAAAGATGAATTAGGGGATGAAGTTGATTTAGTTAAAATTGAGTCAAATTTATCTAAAATTATTAATATTTTAGCAGGAAAAACACTTGATTTTAAGGATGCTTCTCCAGAAATTAATTCTTTTGCTATAGATGATAAGATTTCTTTTAATGATTTAGGAGATGTTAAAGATATAATTGATGATTATAAAATATTTTATCATAAGCTTGATGAAATATATAGTGAGTTTGATAAAGAAGGTAAAAATAAAAGCTTCTCTGTATTACAAGAAATTAGAAGACAGTATATAAAATTAAATAGATCAAATAATACGCCTACAGATATTTTTTATGAAATAGTTAATTGTGTTATAGAAATCGTAAATGAAAGTAGTAATTATAGAGAAATTCCATTTGAAGAATTACAAATGTGTGTAGATATACTGGTTGTAGATGCTTTTATTAGGTGTAAAATATTTAAGAATCCGGAGGGATATAATCATGTTATTGCCAGATAATATTCGTCCCGAACTTAGTATTTATTATAATGGTTCTGTTATTTTAAAAGAGCTTGAAACAAAATCTGAACAAAAGATTTTAGAATTATATTATAATGTAAAAAAGTCAAATGACATGTCATTTTCTTTGTTTGTATTAAGTTTAGACTGGTTGTATTTAATACAATTAGTTCAAATAAGTGAAGAGGGGGTAGTAAGAAAATGTTTATAGAAAAATTGAAAATTTCTACTAAATATAAAACGATTAGAGAGATGAATTTTAATAAAGGTATGAATTTAATAATTGATAATACCCCTTTAACAGATGACTTAAAATCAACAGGTAATAATGTTGGTAAGACAACAGTTTTAAAATTAATTTATTTTTGTCTGGGAGGAGAAGGAAAGGATATCTACACAGATGAAGAAAATAAAAATAAAGTATATGAAGAGGTTAAAAGTTTTTTAATAAATCAGGAAGTGTTGGTAACATTAACCTTGACAAATGGATTTAATGTACAGAAAAAAGAACAATTAATTATTGAACGTAATTTTTTATTAGGGAAAAATGCTGTAAGGAAAATAAATGGTGAATCAATATTGAAAAAAGATTTTGAAAATGAACTATTAGCAAAAATTTTTCCAAAACATAAAAATGAAAAACCTTCTTTTAAGCAAATAATATCTCATAATATTAGATATAAAGACGATAGTATTAATAAGACATTAAAAACATTGGATTCTTATACTTCTGATGTTGAATATGAAACTCTATATTTATATCTCTTAGGTTGTGAATTTGATAGTGGAGCTAAAAAACAAGCACTTACTAATAAGATAAAGCAGGAGAATGCATATAAAGAAAGAATTGAAAAAAAACAGAAAAAAAATTCATATGAAGTAGCGTTGTCTATTATTGAAGATGAAATAGTTGAGTTAAATAATAAAAAATCATTATTGAATATAAATAAAAATTTTGAAGAAGATTTAAATAAATTAAATGAAATAAAATATAAAATAAATAGAATAAGTTCACTTATTACTAAACTAGAAATAAGAAGGGATATGATTGTTGAAGCTGAAAATGAAATGCAAAAAGATGTATCTTTAATCGATTTAGAGCAATTAAGATTGTTGTATAATGAATCAAAAGAATATATACCCAATTTGCAGAAAACATTTGAAGATTTAGTTGCGTACCATAATAAAATGATAGTGGAAAAAATCTCATTTATAACAAAAGATCTACCTTATTTAAGCGATAGAATTGAAAATGAAAAGAGAAGTTTAAAAGCATTGTTAAGTAATGAAGAAGAATTGTCATTAAAAATTTCCAAAAGTGATTCTTTTAATGATTTAGAAAATATTATTTCTAAAATAAATGAAAAATATAGATTAAAAGGTGAATATGAAAATATAATTTCACAAATAAACGAGGTAGATTCAGTTATAGAAAAAATAGAGGATGAACTTAAAAACATTGATAAATATTTATATTCGTCTGATTTTCAAGAAAAACTTAAAAATCAAATAATGAAATTTAATAAATATTTTTCTTCTGTATCATATGAGCTATATGGAGAAAAATATGCTCTTGCATATGATATAACAAAGAACAAAAATACCAATAAGCCAGTGTATAAATTTAGTACATTTAATTCAAATATGAGTTCAGGTAAAAAGCAAGGAGAAATCTTATGTTTTGACTTGGCTTATATAATGTTTTCAGATGAAGAAGAAATATCTTGTTTACATTTTTTATTGAATGATAAAAAAGAATTGATGCATGATAATCAATTGTCGAAAGTTGTAGATTTTGTTATGAAAAAAAATATCCAATTAGTAATTTCAATATTGAGAGACAAGTTACCTGACAATTTATTGAATAAAGCAAATGTTGTTGTAGAGTTATCACAAGAGGATAAATTGTTTGGAATTTAATAATAATATAAAAGAGTAATAATATTATAATACCTTTAAAGTACATATTAAATAAAAATAACATAAAATATGTTAAAGTATATTTAGAGAAAACTTTGGAGGTATTTTTTTATGAAGGAAAATAATATGTTAATTTAAATTTTTTAGCTAACAAATATGAAAAAACAATTGAAGAATTAATTGAAATATTAACAGAGAAAAAATTATTTAAATTAAAAAATATTAGAAATCTAAATAAAAGTTTATATAAAAATATAGAATCCCTTGATAGAATAAATAAAAAAAGTAATAGAGCTATAAAGTACAAAAACAAATTCTAAAACATGGAGAATTTATTTTAGATAGTGAAGAAATGGAAAATGAAAAAGAATAAAATTGAAAAAAATTTATCTTTTTTCTTTTTTTGAAATGAGTATGCTATTTTTTTAGTTATCCATGGTATAAGATTTATACCATGCACGCTTAGGCGTTTCTCCATTTTTTAGCAAAAATTTGGAGAAACACGACACGTGGTTTTTGAAAAAACACTGGGTATAAAGCCTTAAAAAAATAAAAAATGATTTTAGAAATATATATAAAAATGAAAAAATATTATGAAAGATATTTGAAAATTTTGATTTATAGATATATTAAATCTTTAAGCTACTCATGTTAGACTGCGAGCTAACAACTAAATATTTAATAAATATATTTAGTAAAAAAAGCAATTTTAAAATTACAATATAAATATTTTAAATTATGAATTACTGATTTAATCAGCGTATTAAATTTTTAAGGTATTCATACTAGCCAGCTAGCTAGTGTGGATACTTTTTTCTTTTTTTCAGTATTAAATAATTTAAAAAAAGAGGTGAGAAAAATGTGAGATTTAGAAATGAAAAGAAAAAAAGAATTAGAAAGAAAAGAAAATTTTTTAAAAGAAATATTTGGGGAAATACAAAAATATATAGAAGATGAAAATGTAAGTGAAATATCTTTAAACCAAGATGGTAGAATATTTTTAGATATTAGAGGAAAAGGATATATAGACAGTGGAGAAAAACTATCTAGAATTGCTGGAGAAAATATTATTAAAATAGTTTCAGCATTTAATGAAAAAGAAATTCCAGAATCTCATCCATAGTTTCAGCTACTTTGCCTGATGGTTCAAGATTTGAAGGATTAATGTATCAAATAACAAATTATGCTCCTGTATTTTCAATAAGAAAACATACAAATAACGTAATATCTCTTGAAGAATTTGTTGAGAGTAAATTTATAACTCAAGAACAAAAAGATTACATAGAAGAAGCCATAAAAAATAGGAAAAATATACTAGTTGTAGGTGGAATATCTACAGGAAAAACAACTTTTTTAAATGCTTGTTTAGATAAATTAAAAGATATAACAGATAGAATAAGTATTATAGAAGAGGTAAGAGAACTAAAATGTGAAGCAGAAAATATTAATTTTTTTATAGCTACTGAAACAGAAAATTATAGTGAAATATTAAAGTTTAATATAAGATTAAACCCAGATAGAATAGTTTTAGGAGAGTTAAGAACTGGAAAAGAAACACTGGAGTTATTAAAAAATTGGAATTCTAGGGATAGCGGAGGATTTACAACAATACATGCTAACAGTACGTTGGCAGGTTTAAAAAAGATAGAACAATATATAGATGAAGTTACAATTAAATCGCAACATTATTTAATAGTAGAAGCAATAAATATAATTGTAAATGTTGTTAAAGATGGAAATAGAAGATATGTAAAGGAAATAGCCGAAGTAATAGGTTATGATAAAGAAAATGATACATATATTTTAAATAATATTATGTCTAAAGAATTATAGTATTTTAAAAGGGCATTAGATATTTTAATGCCCTATATATTTTACCATGCAGAATTAATTAAAACTTCTTCTCCATATCCACCATTTAATTTTTGTGGATTAGTAGAATTGTAAGCTCTTTGAACTCTTATTCCACGAATATTTAATTCTCTAGCTGCTAATATATCATCATCACTATCTCCATAATGAATAGAAACATTATGTTTTTTTATGTAAAATGACTTATCATATTTATATCCACCAACTTGTTTTTCTCCAGCATATTCTATATATACTTCATAAGGTAAATTAAAAAATCTTTTTAAAGTTTTAGAAGTTTTAGTTGAACTATAGTTTTTATCTTTAGAATGTTTAGTTCTTCCAGTTATGAAAAATATTTTATCTCCTCTTTTTATATGCATATCTATAAGTGCTTGAGCTGAAATTTTAGGAATAGAATGTTCATCTCCCATTTCTGCTAGATAATCCCAATATTTTTGATTATCAAGATAGCTTGATTTTCCTCTAGGATGTCCCGGTATTTGGAAATGATCCATACCGTATCTAAAATATCCACTTGAATGTAGTAATGTATCATCTATATCAAAACTTACATTTATAGGACCTTTTCCTTCTAAACTTTTTTCAATTTGTTCTACTGAAACAAAATGAACAGCTTTTTGAACATTTTCAGTTGAATAAAAACCTTCATGAGTATATGGAACTTTAGGACCTGCTGCAAAAGTACTTATAGTCATTAACGCAGTTAATAATAATATTTTTTTCATTTTTTCACTTCCTTTGGTAAATTATGTGTATATATTATACCTTGAAAATATAAAAAAGCAATATATAACATATTGACAATTAATAAGATTGGATATATATTTACATCTATTAATGAGAGGTATTTTAGTAATAAAAGTATCATTTTTTTTCATTTTTATGAAATTATTTACATCTTGGTATTTAAAACAAATCAAGGTATATTTATAATGCAAGGAGATAACTATGATAAATGAAAGAGAAATAAGAATACTTGAAAGACTTTTAGAAGAGAATATTTTAAATCTTGAAACTATTTGTGAGTATTTTAGAGTATCTAAAAGAACTATACAGTATAATCTCAATAATATTAATTATTTTTTATCCAAAAAAGGATTTTCAAAAATAGGGATAAAAAATGGGAATATATTACTTAGTTCAAAGCTTGAATTGCAACAATTTTTAGATGATATTAAAGATAAGGAATATATTAATAGAGATGATAGAATTAGTTTAATATATCTTTATGCTTTGTATAATAAAAAGGGTTTAAATATTTCAAGTTTATCAAAGAAAATAGATATTTCAAGAAATACACTTAAATTAGATATGAAATTACTTGATGGTGAAAAATTTGAGTATGTTCATTCAAGAGGCTATTTTTTAGATTGGAATAATAATAAAAAAATAGAATTTTTAGATCAAATATATGATAAAAAATCATTACAAAGGCATATAAAAGAGGTTATAGATTTTGAAATCATGAAAAAAGTTGAAGATTTTTTTAAAAAAGTTTCTGAGAATATAGAATTTAATATTAATGAAGAAGTGTATCAAAAATTAATGATAACAATATACACTATGATAAAGTTTCCTGAAAAAAATAATTTGGTTAATAAATTTATGTTAGAAGAAGGGAATAATATAAAAGGGATATTTGTTAAATATTTTGGAGAGCATACAAGTTTTGAAAAAATATCTGAGATGCTTATAGGACTATCTATTAACCCAAATCTTGAATCGTGGTTAGATGAATCATTTTTAATAAAGAAGATGATAAAGAATGTAGGAGATAAAATAAGAATAGATCTTACAGAAGATAATGTTTTATATGATTTTTTATTAAGTCATATAAAGGTATCTATATATAGATTAAAAAAAGGTATTAAATTAAAAAATTCTATTTACCAAAAATTAGTTTTAGAAAATGATTTTTTATTTACCGTTATTAAAGATTCTATAACTGAAATGGAAGAAATATTTCAAATCAAATTTACAGAAATTGAGATTTCACTTATAGTATATCATTTTAAGGCTTCTATAGAAAGAATGAAAACTTTTAATAGAAAAAAAGTTAGACTAGTTTGTGGATTAGGTTATGGAACTTCAAGAATACTTGAATATAATTTAAAGGAAAAATTTGATATAGATATAGTTGATGTATTGCCTGCATATATGATAGATAAAATAAATTTTAATTTAAATTCAGTAGATTATATAATTTCAACTGTAGATTTAGAAAATCTTGAGTTTATTAAAATTAATCCGTTGATTAAAGTTGAAGATTATGAAAAATTAGATAAATTAGGAATAAAAAGAAGACAAGATAAAATTTTAGTAGATGAGTTATTAGATGAAATAGAAGATAATGGTATAAGTTTTGATAGAAATAAACTTAAAACTTCTCTTTTAAATAAGTTTTCAAATATATTAATTGATAGTTTTAGAGGAGAAAGTGAACTGGTTAAAATTTTAAATAAGGATAGTGTTATATTTAAAAAAAGTATTAGTAGTTGGGAAGAAGCAATTGAAATATTAGGAAATAATTTATTTTCTAAATCCTCAGTAACTAGTGAATATATAGATTAAATGAAAAAAATGGTTAAAAAATTAGGACCTTATGTTGTAATTGATTATGGAATAGCTTTGCCACATGCTAAAGCTGAAAGTTTAGTAATGCAAACAGATGCAAGTTTATTAATATTAGAAGAACCAGTAGATTTTGGTGATGATAAAAAAGCTAAAGTTTTATTATGTTTTTCAAGTAAGGATAATAAATCTCATCTAGGATTTTTAAGTGATTTCTATAAATTAATATTAAACAAAGAGTTTTTAGAAGATATAAGTAAGATAAAAACTTATGAAAAATTAATATCATACTTTAAAGAAAAAATATAAGAAAGGAGGAAAAATGTTATTCAACGAGAATAATGTAGTTATAAAAGAAAGAGTAGAAAATTGGGAAGAAGCAATAAAAGTTGCTGCAATACCTTTGTTAAAGAATAATAATATTGAAGAAGAATATATTAATAAAATGATAGAATCAGTTAAAAAGTTAGGTTTCTATATTGTAATTACTGATGATATAGCTATGCCACATGCAAGACCAGAAGATGGAGTGCTAGAAACAGGAGTATCTTTTTTAAAGGTAAATGAAGCAGTAGAATTTGGAAATAATAAATTACATTTAATTTTTGTACTTGCAGCAAAGGATAAAAATGTTCATATAGATGTAATATCTGAATTACTTGAGATATTTCAGGATAATGATAAAATATCAAAACTTAAAGAAGCTATTAAATTAGAAGAATTATTAGAAATAATTAATGGAGGTAAATAAATGAAAATTATGGCAGTTTGTGGTTCAGGTCTTGGTTCAAGTTTTATGTTAGAAATGAATATAAAAAAGATTTTGAATAAAATTGGATTTGAAGCTGAAGTAGAACACTCTGATTTAGCATCAGTTACTATTAATAGTGCAGATTTATTTGTTATGGGAACAGATATTGCTGAAAGTTCATCTATACCATTTGATAAAGTTGTGGTACTTGATAGTATAATATCTATTTCAGAATTAGAAGAAAAATTGATAAAAAAATTAAAATAATATTTAGGAGGTAAATATGAAATCAATATTAAATTTTATTGTTGATATTTTAAAAACACCAGCAATATTAGTTGGTTTTATAGCGTTAGTAGGACTATTATTACAAAAAAAACCTATAGCTGATGTTGTTAAAGGTACAATTAAAACTATTTTAGGATTCTTGGTATTAGGGGCTGGAGCAAGTTTTTTAATAGAACAGTTAGCTCCTATGACTTCAATGTTTGAAAAAGCATTCTCTATTCAAGGTGTTATCCCAAATAATGAAGCAATAATTTCGGTTGCTACAAAAGATTTTGGAACAACAACAGCTTTAATTATGGCTTTAGGAATGTTAGCTAATATATTTATAGCACGTTTTACTAGATTAAAATATATTTTCCTAACAGGACATCATACTTTATATATGGCTGCTATGATAGCTATTATGTTACACATTGCAGGATTTAATGGTGTTTTATTAGTAATAGTAGGTTCTATTTTATTAGGTTTAACTATGGCTATATTCCCTGCATTTGCACAGCCTTTTATGAAAGGTATTACTGGAGATGATTCAGTTGCATTTGGTCATTTTTCAACTTTAGGATATATTTTATCAGGATATATAGGTAAATTAGTTGGTAAAGGATCTAAATCAACAGAAGAAATGAAATTACCTAAAAATTTATCATTTTTAAGAGATTCATCAATTTCTATTTCATTAACTATGATGGTTATTTATGTGATTTTAGCAATATTTGCAGGTAAAGATTTTGTTACAACAAATCTTTCATCAGGAGATAATTATATAATCTATGCATTACTTAAAGGTATAGGATTTGCAGGAGGAGTATATATCATACTTCAAGGTGTTAGATTAATATTAAATGAAATAATTCCAGCATTTAAAGGAATTTCTGAAAAATTAGTTCCTAATGCTAAACCAGCATTAGATTGTCCAATAGTATTTCCTTATGCACCAAATGCAGTTTTAATAGGATTTATATTCTCATTCTTAGGAGGATTAGTAGGATTATTTATTCTAGGAGTATTTAATGCAGTATTAATATTACCAGGAGTAGTACCTCATTTCTTCTGTGGAGCAACAGCAGGAGTATTTGGAAATTCAACAGGTGGAAGACGTGGAGCTATGATAGGAGCTTTTGCAAATGGATTATTATTAACATTCTTACCAGCTATTTTATACCCATTATTAGGAAGTTTAGGCTATGTAGGGACTACTTTCTCTGATGCAGATTTTGCAACTCTTGGTATAATATTAGGGTATGCATCTAAGGTATTAAATCCTACAGTAATTACCTCATTAATATTATTAATTTTATTAATGTTAATTGGATATAATTTATTTACTAAAGAAAATGAGAAATAGAGAGATAGTTATGATTACGACAAAAGAGTTTGCAAAAGAAATAAGAATAAATGTTTTGAAAATGTTAAATAATTTAGGATTTGGTCATTATGGAGGTTCATTATCAGTTGTTGAAACACTTGCAGTATTATATAACGATATAATGAAATATGATCCTAAAAATCCTAATTGGGAAGAAAGAGATTATTTTGTATTATCAAAAGGTCATGCAGGGCCTGCACTTTATTCAGCATTGGCACTTAAAGGATTTTTCCCAGTTGAAGATTTATTGACATTAAATATTAATGGAACTAAATTACCATCTCATCCAGATAGATTAAAAACAAGTGGAGTGGATATAACTACGGGATCTTTAGGACAAGGAATATCTATAGCTACAGGTATAGCAAAAGCTTTAAAAATAAAGAAAAAAGAAAATAGAGTGTTTACTATAATTGGAGATGGAGAAGCACAAGAAGGACAGGTTTGGGAAGCTATACAATTTATAGCACATAACAAACTTAATAACCTTATAACATTCATAGACTATAATAAACAACAATTAGATGGATATTTAGAAGATATATGTAAACCATATTCATTTGAAGAAAAAGTTAAATCATTTGGATTAGATTCTTTAACAGTTAAGGGCAATGATATAGAGGCTATTAAAGTAGCTATACTTTCAAAGAGAGAAAAACCTTTAGTTATAGTTCTTGATAGTATAAAAGGTCAAGGAGTTGATTATATAGAAAACTTTAAGGGAAATCATCATATAAGAGCTAATGAAGAGGTTAAAAAAGAATTAGAAAAAGCAATAAATGACTTACAAAGTGGGGTGAAATAATGACACAGGTATATAATGGAGAAGCTATGAAAGAAACAATAGAATTAAGAAAAGTTTGTATTGATAAATTTCATGAATTTCTAGAAAAAGATGAAGATGTAGTGATTTTAGATGCAGATTTAATGGGGTCTTTAGGTTCTTATTCACTTCAAAAAGAATATGGAGATAGAATAATTAACTGTGGAATTATGGAAGCTCAAGAAATATCTTGTGCAGCTGGAATGAGAAGAGTAGGATTAAAACCTTTTGTTCATACATTTACAGCATTTGCAAGTAGAAGATGTTTAGATCAAATTTTCATATCTTCTCTTTATCAAGATAATCCTATAACAATTATAGCTTCGGATGCAGGTATTCAAGCTGTTCATAACGGAGGAACTCACATGTCATTTGAAGATATGGGATTAATAAGAACTCTTGCAGGGGCTATAGTTATAGAACCTACAGATTCTACTGTGCTTAAAGCAGTACTTGATGAAGTGTATTATAAAAATGATAAGTTTTATTGGATAAGACTTACAAGAAAAAATGTATTTAAGGTATATGAAGAAAATGCTAAAATTGAGATAGGAAAAGCAAATTTAATACAAAGTGGAAAAGACATTACTATTATAGCTAATGGTATGATGGTTCATAATGCAAGAATTGCAGCTAAAAAATTAGAAAAAGAAGGAATATATGTAAATATACTTGATATGTTTACATTAAAACCTATAGATAAAGATTCTATTATTAAATATTGTAAAGATGCAAGACTTGTAATAACGGCTGAAAATCATAGTATAACTAATGGACTTGGTTCAGCTGTTGCAGAAGTTCTTTCTGAAAATTGTCCTACAAAACTTGTTAGAGTAGGTGTTAAGGAAAGATTTGGTCAAGTTGGAACTCTTGAGTTTTTAGAAAAAGAATATGAATTAACACCAGATGATATTTATAAAGCAGTTAAAGATAACATATAGAGAAAGAGGCTTCTATGATAAAAAACATAGGAGTCTATTTTAATAAAAGATAAAAATTTATAAAATAAAAATAACTTAACGTTGGATTTTGAATATTTCTTATGTTAAACATTTAGAGTGAAAAATAAAATATTATTTATATTTTTTCAATATATTCAGTTATTTATGATTGTAGTTATTATTTTTTATATTTATTTTTAGAATTTAGAGAATTAAAAATATAATTAAAGTATTGTTTTCTTTTAAAAATGAGCTATAATATGATTGTAGACTAATTAAATAGAATTTATTAAAATTAAGGAGATGAGTTTTTATGTTAAAAAAAATAAATTTAAAGAAGAATAATAAAGGTATAAAAATATTAAATAAGGGCGTAAAATTAGAAAATATAGTTAAAGAATATTCTTGTTGTCAAAAAACACAAAGAATGCGTGATGAAATTACTAGAACATAATAATATTATAAAATAAAGTAAAATATAAAAAATAAATTCTATTTTTTTAGGAGGAATAAATATGTTTTTTTTCCCAGGAGTTAATGAAGAGGACTCTAAATTTTTTTCTTTACAGATATATGATGATAACAATACAGAAGAAGAAAAAATTATTGTAACTGGATTAATAAATGAAGAAATATTAGATGCTGTAAATATTTCTATAACATTAATAAAAAAATAAATATAAAAATTTCTAAATATATTCATATACATTTTCCAGATTATAATTATTATAAAGTTGGAATATCGAGTTCATTATGTATATTTTTTTCTTTATATGCTCATTTAACAAAAAAGAAAATATTCCATAATAAGAGAGTACTTTATTTGTTTATTTTACCTAAAAAAAATAAAAAAAATGTTGTTGAATTGAATAAAACAAACAAAAATATAATTTATATAAATAATATTTATGAAATAATGAAAAGTAGGTAATATGAGAATAGGTAAGTACAATTTAAAGATAAACTATAATAATGAAACCATAATATACAATCTAATTACGAAAATAAATTTTAAAATACCTGTTAAAAATAATGATAAAGAAATAATTGATTATATAAAAATAAATTTGAAAGAAAATATAGATTATTTAAAAGAAGTTTTAGTTTTAGTAGATGATGATTATGATGATTATAATGAATTTTTAAAAATAAAGAATTTTTATAATAATCAAACAGAAAAAGGAACATTTATGATTCATTTGAATTATAATTGTAACTTAATGTGTTCTTATTGTTATCAGTCATGTATAAAAGATAGAAATATGTTTATGCATCAAGATAGATTAGATGAAACCATAAATTTTATTTTAAAAGCAGTAAAATTAAATAATTATAATATTTTAGATATATGCTTTATAGGTGGTGAACCATTAATATATTCATCAAAAATATTGTATATAATTAATAAATTAAAAAGTAAATTAGATATAAAATTAGTATATTCGATAATAACAAATGGAACAATTTATAATGAAAGGATTTTATCTAAATTAGTAGAAAATAATATAATTAATTTTCAAATAACATTAGATGGATATAAAGAAGAACATGATAAATTAAGAATATATAAAAATAATAAAGGGAGCTATGATAAAATAATAAATAATTTAATAAAAATTCAAGAAAATTTTCCAGAAATAAGAGTTTCAATTAATTGTAATATTAATGTTATTAATCAAGATAAAATAAAAAATTTATTATATGAACTTAAAAATAAAAAAATAAAATATCCAGTTTCTTTTAGTTTGGTTTTTGATATAGAAGAAAATGAAAAGTATGAGAGTAGAAATGATTTAGTGTGGTTAAATGTACATAAAATAGCTTTAGATTATGGATATAAATTTGAGCCATTTTATAGAGAAATGTATTTAGGGTGTGCTATGACACAAAAAAATTATCATATAATAGGAGTTGATGGTAATTTATATAAATGTATTAATGCAGTAGATAATAAAGAATATTTATTAACAAATATAAAAGAATATAATACTGAAAAATACAATAAATTAGGAAAAAAATTTTTTGATTATTTTCCTAAGCAAAAAATGTGTAGAGAATGTGAACTATTACCAGTTTGTTATGGTGGATGTGAGTATAAAATAAAAAGTAATGGATTTATTTGCAATAAGGTAAATTATTATAAAAATGATATAGAATTAATAAAAGAGATGTATAGGAGAGATGATGAATAACATAATAAAAATAGAAAATCTATTTAAAAATTATGGAAATAAGGAAGTATTAAATGATATAAATTTAGAAATAAATCAAGGGGAAATTTTATCTATATTAGGTAAAAATGGAGTTGGTAAAACAACTTTATTAAGCATAATTTTAAAAATGATAGAATCTAGTAGTGGGAGCATTAAATTTAAAAATGTGGATATAAAAGATATAAATAATAAAGAATATTATTCAGATATTAATATAGTATTGGAAAATAGCCAAAATATTTATTACTATATGACTGGACTGGAAAATATATTATACTTTGGCTCACTATATGGATATAATAAAGAAAAAATTTTAACTAATATAAATGATTGGATAGATTTATTTGAGTTAAGAGATGCTATAAATAAAAAAGTTTCAATTTATTCTAGAGGAATGATACAGAAATTAAGTATAATAATTTCTTTAATAAATAAGCCTAAATTACTACTATTAGATGAACCAACACTAGGATTAGATGTTTATTCTAAAAGAAAAATGATGGATATGATAAAAATACTATCCAAAAAAGAAAATATAACTATAATATTGACAACACATCAAATGGATATTGTAGAATATTTAGACAGTAAGTTAATACTGTTAGATAGGGGTAGGGTTGTTTATGTAGGAAAAATAGAAGATTTAAAAACAAAGTATACAGATAAACAATATATTGCAAAATATAAAATGGATAATATTATGTATGAGGAAAAAATTTTAAAAGAAAATTTTGAAGACATATACATGTATTTAAAATATAAAAAAGTTGATGAAATATATGAAATTAAAAAATATGAAAAAAGTTTAGAAGAATTAATTTTAGAAATGGAGTAGAAATGTATAATATTTTTTTAGGAGAAATTAAAAGATATTTTTTAGAAATAAAAACATATTATCCAGATTATATAGTAAGTCTGATTATAAGTTTAATACTATACTTAATATTATTTGGTTTTGAAACAGAAAATACTAAATATATAGGATATATATACTGGATATTAGCAAGTTCTGTGCTATCAGAGGCATCAGCATCTATTTCATCAGAAAAACAAGCAGGGACTATAAAAAATTTAATTGTTAAACCTTATTCTATACTAACTATTATGACATTTAGAACTTTATCATGGTTAATAATAAATTTTAGTAAAATAATATTAATACTACTTATACTAAAATATATATTTCAATTAAATTTAATATTTAACATATTATTAATACCTATACTAATAATTACATTAATTTCTATTTATGGATTTTCTTTGATTTTAATGACACTTACTGTAATGTATACTAAAACAGCATCATTTGAATCTGTTATTAGTTACATTTTATTATTTTTGTCTGGTTCTGTATATTCAATTGAAAAAATGCCTTTATTAATTCAATATATTACAAGGTATTTTCCTTTGACTTTAGGAATAAAAATTAGTAATCATATTTTAAATAGAGAATTAGTAAGTTTAAATGAAATATTGATTTTAATAATAGAGAGTATAATATATATATTTTTAGGATATATATTATTTAAAAAGATAATTAAAAATAATGAAAAATATAACCAAAGATATTAAATATAAGAGGTTCAAAAGTAGAAAAATCTATTTTAAACCTCTATTTTTAATTTTCAAATATAGAAATAATAGTTATAGACCCTATTAATAAAATAGCTCCTATTAATTGTATTAAAGTTAATTGTGTACCTAAAAATATAATACCAATAATTATTGCAACGATAGGTTCTAAAGCCCCTAGTAAAGATGTAGTTGTAGGATGGATATATTTAGTACTTTCTAAGAAAAGATAAAATGGTATAGCATTACCTAAAATAACATTAGATAAAAAAGTTATAAATATATCTAATTTTAAAAGCTCCTTAAAGTTTCCATAATCTATAAAAGGAATAAATATTAATGAACCAATTATCATTCCACACCCTATAACTATAGTATTATCAATTTTTTTAAATTTATTAATATAAAGTATGTAAAATGCAAAAGTAAATGCTGCAATTAGTCCATAAATAAGTGAAATTAAACTAACATTTAAATTATTAATATTACCACTAGTTATCGTTAGAAACATTCCGTATAGTGCAACGATTACAAATGTAATTTTTTTGAGACTAGGTAAAGTTTTAGTAACATAACTTAAATAAACTAGTACTATAGTTGGAGTAATATATTGCATAAGTGTTGCAAATGCTGCGTTTGAATAATTAATGGTTTGAGCAAAAGAATACTGTAGCAATGCAATTCCACAAATACCATAAACGATTATTTTTTTCAAATATTTTTTTGAAAAAAGAATCTTATTTAATCCTTTAGACCCTTTAGTATAAATACCATAGTTTACTAAAATAATTCCTGTCAAAAACATTCTTAAAAATGTATATGTATTTACATTGAAATTTGAATTACTAAATATATATTCTGCTAAACTTCCTGACACTCCCCATAAAAAAGCTGCAATAGATGCCATTATAATTCCTAATTTTTTCATATATGCACCTCCTTAATTTACTTTAAATATATTAGCATAAATAACAAAAAAAATAAATATTATTAAGGTTATTTTTTTGATTTTATAACCAAAATGATATATAATATAATTAATATATAAATTTGTATTATCAAAATATTTGATAAGAAAAGTAAGGAGTAAATGTGGAATTATTAAAAGTAGAAAATTTACATGCTGGAATAGAAGATAAGAAAATAATAAAGGGATTAGATTTAGTAATTAATAAAGGTGAAATTCATGTTATTATGGGACCAAATGGTGCAGGTAAATCTACACTTGCTTCTATACTAATAGGTCATCCTAAATATGAAATAGAAAGTGGAAAAATAATATTAGAGGGTGAAGAAATACAAGAAGATGCAGTTGATGAAAGAGCTAGAAAAGGGCTATTTTTATCATTTCAATATCCTGAGGAAATACCTGGATTAACAGTTGAAGATTTTTTGAGATCTGCAAAAGAGGCAGTGAGTGGAGAAAAACAGTATATTTTAAGATTTAATATGTTATTAAAAAATAAAATGGCACAATTAAAAATGGATGAAAGTTATGCAAATAGATATTTAAATGTTGGATTTTCAGGTGGGGAAAAGAAAAAAAATGAAATATTACAAATGGCTATACTTGAACCAAAACTAGCTATACTTGATGAAACGGATTCAGGACTTGATAGAGATGCAACAAAAATAGTATTTGAAGGAGTTAAAACATTAAAATCACCAGACAAATCTATGTTAATAATTACACACTATAACAAAGTATTAGAGTATTTAGAACCTGACTTTGTTCATATATTAATGGATGGTAGAATAATTAAAACTGGTGGGAAAGAATTAGTTGAATTTATAGAAACTCATGGTTATGAAAAATTAAGAAAAGAGTTTTTGGGGGATAATTAATGGAAACTACAAAGAAAACATATATTGCTGATATTGAACGTGGAGTATATGATATAAAAGATGAAATGAAGCATAAATTCACTACAGGAAAAGGATTAGATGAGGCTGTAGTTAAAAGAATATCTGAAAAGAAAAATGAGCCTGAATGGATGCTTGAAAAAAGATTACATGCTTTAAAAATATTCTTTGAAAAACCTATGCCAAATTGGAGTACTGACCTTTCAGATTTAGATATAAATGAAATAGTTCACTATTTGGAAACTGAATCAGAAAATATGAATTCTTCTTGGGATGATGTTCCAGAATATATTAAGAAAACTTTTGATAGATTAGGTATACCTGAAGCAGAAAAAAAATCTCTTGCAGGAGTTGGAGCACAATATGATTCAAATGTAGTTTATCATAGTTTAAATGAGGAACTAAAATCAAAAGGAGTTATATATACAGATATAGAAACTGCGTTGGTAGAACATGAGCAGTTAATAAAAAAATATTTTATGACTTTAATTAAACCAGAAGATCATAAATTTGCTGCATTACATGGTGCTGTTTGGTCAGGAGGATCGTTTGTTTATGTACCTAAAGGTGTAAAAGTTGAAAAACCATTACAATCATATTTTAGATTAAATGCTTCAGAATCAGGACAATTTGAACATACTTTAATTATAGTTGAAGAAGGAGCACAACTTCATTTTATAGAGGGTTGTTCAGCACCTAAGTATTATAAAAATGCATTACATGCAGGGGCAGTAGAGTTATTTGTTGCTAAAAATGCTAAATTACGTTATTCAACTATAGAAAATTGGTCAAAAAATTTATACAACTTAAATACAAAAAGAGCTATAGTAGAAGAATATGGAACTATAGAATGGATATCAGGTTCTTTTGGTTCACGTGTTACTAATTTATACCCTATGAGTATATTAAATGGTATTGGGGCAGCTTGTGAATTTACAGGAGTTACCTTTGCTGCTGCAGGTCAATTTTTAGATACAGGATGTAAAATAATACATGCAGCACCTTATACTACCTCAAATGTTTCATCAAAATCTATTTCAAAAAATGGTGGAGGGACCTTTTATAGATCACTTCTTAAAGTAGTTCCCGGAGCTCATCATTGTAAGGCAACTGCAGAATGTGAATCATTAATGCTTGATAATAATGGTTCAGCATCTCACACTATGCCAATAATAGAGGTAAATACTGATGATATAGATATAGGACATGAGGCAAGTATAGGGAGAATAAGTGATGAGGCAATATTTTATTTAATGAGTAGAGGACTTTCAGAAGATGAAGCTAAATTAATGATAATAAGAGGGTTTGTTGAACCAATATCTAAGGAATTACCTCTTGAATATGCAGTTGAACTTAATAAGTTAATAGAATTAGAATTAGAAGGGACTATAGGGTAGGTGATATAAATGAAAGAGAAGAAATATTCAGCAAGATTACAAGAAACTATAGACCTATTAAAGTCAGCTGTTGCAGAAGAGTCTAAGAAAGCAAGTAAAAAAGAAGTTGATATGTCATTTAATAAGCCTGTATGGAATAGAATGAAATATTCTGTTGAAGGTGTAGAAAAAATAAAAGATTTTAATGGTTTAAAGACAAAAAATTTAGATAATGTAAATATAGAAATAAGTGATAATGTATTCACAAAATTAAGAATAGCAAATTATTTTAAACATGAATCAGAAAATAAGGCAAATTTAAAGAAAAGAATACTGATTAATGGAGAAATTAAAGAAGATATATATATAACTATGGAATTAAGTAAAGAAAATCCACACTTAGTTGATGTTTTTAATATAGAACTTGAAGAAAACTCTAAGGCTAAAATATATATTATTTATAAAGGTATTGATGATAATTATACTTACCATAATGGTTACATTAATGTTAAGGCTAATAAGGGCTCTAATTTGGAATTAATAACTATACAAACATTAAATACTAATTCTGAAAATTTTTTAGGAATAGATATAGATGTTAAAGAAGATGCTGATGTTAAACACTATAGTGTAGAATTCGGTGGAAGAGCAAATGTAGTTTCAGTATCTTCTAATCTACTAGAAAATAGAGCGAAATCACTTCTTTTACCAGTATATTTATCTGATATGGAAAGAAAAACAGATTATGAATATACATTAAATTTTTATGGTAGAGAATGTGTTGCAGACATAGATGCAAGAGGAGTAACTAAAGATAGGGCAATAAAAGTTTTTAGGGGTAATTTAGTTTTTGAAAGATTTTCTTCAAAATCTGCTGGTTCAGAGTCTGAGTTTTCTATACTTTTAGATAAAACAGTCAATGCTCATTCTATACCTACCCTATTTTGTGATGAAGATGATGTAATAGGAGCACATTCTGCAAATATAGGTAAAATAGACCAAGATAAACTATTTTATTTAATGAGTAGAGGATTTGATGCTAAAAGTGCTAAAAAACTTGTGGTAGAATCATCTTTTGGTCCAATATTTAATGCTATAGAAAATGAAGATATAATAATAGAATTAAAGGAAACTTTAGAAAGAAGATTATAATGGATGAAATAAAAAAAGATTTCCCTATATTAAAAAAAAGGGATATAGCATATTTAGATAATGCTTCAACTGTACAAAAACCACAAGAAGTTATAGATGAAATATATAATTATTATTTAGAAACCAATGGTAATGCTGGTAGGGGTTCGCATGAACTTTCCATGATAAATCAGGCTATAATGGAATCTACTAGAGAAAAAGTAGCAATTTTTGTTGGTGTAAGTAATGAACAAAATATTATTTTTACAAAAGGTAGTACAGAGGGATTAAATATTATAGCTTTTGGTTATGCAATGCATAATTTAAATGAAGGTGATGAAATAGTTCTTGCTGTGTCTAATCATCATTCTAATATAGTACCTTGGCAAGAAGTTGCTAAAATTAAGAAATTAAAAATAAGGTATCTTTATTTAGATGAATTTGGAAATTTAGATATTAAACAGCTTATATATTTATTTAATCCTAAAACTAGGATAATAAGTATTTCAAGTGTTGTAAATACAACGGGTGTTATACAGAAATTTAAGGAAGTTATAGAAATAGCTAATAGATATGATGTGAAAGTAGTGCTTGATTGTGCCCAATCTATAGTTCATTTTAAACATGAATTTGAAAAATGGAATGTAGATTTTGCAGTGTTTTCAGGTCATAAAATGTTTTCAGCTCAAGGTGTTGGAGTGCTTTATGGTAAAACTGAATTATTAAAGAATACTAATCCTTTTATTTATGGTGGAGATATGGTTGAATATGTAACAGAAAATACTTCAAGTTACAAAGATAGTCCATATAAATTTGAAGGAGGTACTCAAAATATAGGAGCAATCTTAAGTTTATCTAAAGCTATAGAATATATAGAAAAAATAGGATATGAAAGAATACAAAAAGAAGAAGAAAAACTTACTATGTACGCTACATTTGCTATTAGTACATTAGATTTTATAGAAACATATTATGCAGAAAATGTTGAAAAAGTAGGGATAATTGCATTTAATGTTAAAGGTGTTCATTCACATGATACAGCTTTTATACTTGATAGTAAAGGAGTTGCAGTTAGGTCTGGGCAACATTGCACTGCACCATTACTTTCATTTATGGGAATAAATTCATGTTGTAGACTTAGTTTGGGAATATATAATGATGAAAAGGATATAGATAGATTGATTGAGGGATTACTTGAAGTGAAAAGGATATTTAAATAATATAAGTTTTTATACCAGAGGCAAATGCCTCTGATTTTTAATTAACAAATCTACTAAATCTTGTTATTAGAAATATTTGTGTGATATAATTATTTAGATTATAAATAAAACATAAAAAAGAGAGATAAATATATGTCTATAAATAATGAAACGATCCAAAGAGTATAACTACATAGAAAGATATGGTCAATAGCAGATGAGATAAGAGGGGCAGTAGATGGCTGGGATTTTAAACAATATATCCTAGGAATATTATTTTATAGATTTATATCTGAAAATATAACAGAATTTTTTAATATAGCAGAACATGAAGCAGGGAATAAAGAATTTGACTATACAAATATAACAGATGAAGAAGCAAATAAATTTTTAGAGAAGGACAAGACTTGATAATGCTTTTGATAAAATGCCATATTTTACTGATGGTGATTTAAATAATGACAAGATATTTGAAACTTTAAATAGTAATGGGAATATTAAAAAGTTAATTGGAGATGGTGATTTTAAAAGTAAAGAATGTACAGATTATTTAATCGAATTTGATATCGTTGTAACTAATCCACCTTTTTCGAAGTTTACAGAATTATTTTCATTAATCACAAAATATGACAAACAATATTTACTGATTATTAATCAGAACGCAATAACATATAAAGAAATTTTTCCTTATATAAAGAATAATAAGGCTCGTGCGGGATATCATTTTGGAGATATGGCATTTAGAGTTTCAGATGATACAGAACCTAGGAAAACAAGATTTTGGGTAGATGAATTTGGACAAAAATGGAGAAGCTTAGGAAATGCAATGTGGCTGACGAATTTAGAGGTTTTCAATGATAGAGGCTAAAAACTAGTTTTAACTCATAACTTCAAAGAATAAAACTATCCAAAGTATGATAATTTTGATGCAGTTTATGTATGTAGAGTTTTAGAAATACCAATGGATTATTATGGAATAATGGGTGTTACCTCTTACATATATTGATTAAAAGACGAAAGCGAGACGAAAAAATGGAATTTAGAATACTTATTTTGTGGTGCAGGAGGAATGTCTTATGGAATACATAAAAATAGTCATTTCATAACAAAGGTGGCACTAGATATTAATGATAAGTTAGCACAGACATTCGGACAAAATATTCATGAGTCAGAATTGATTATTGGAGATATACAAGATAAGGAAATTAAGTAAAAGATAATAAATTTCTCCAAGAAGAATAAAGTAAATATTATCATTGGCGGACCTCCATGCCAGAGATTTTCTTTAAAGGGCAAAAAATTGGGTTTAGATGAGCCTAGAAATTTTTTGTTTATAGAATATCTGTATTTGGTTCAGGAACTTAAGCCTCTAGTTTTTGTAATAGAAAATGTAAAGAGTTTAATGTCTACATCATTATAAGTGAGATAAAAAAATTAGGTTATGAAGTTAGTGTAGGTATAGTTAGAGCAAGTGACTATGGAGTTCCACAAAATAGGGAGAGAGTTATATTTCTGTGTAGCAAAAATAAAGTAATTTATTTGCCAGATCCAACAGTTTGAGATGCTATCGAAGATTTATCATATTTAAATTCAAATGAAGGCGATTTTGAAAAAATTATATTACTGAAGCAAAAACAGAGTATCAAAAGCTCATGAGAAAAGATAGTGCTAAGTTATACAATCATAAGGCTTCTAACCATTCTGAAATTGCAATTCATAAGCTTAGCATGATACCACCAGAAAAAGGTAAAGAATATTTGCCCGAAAATCTTTTAGGAAAGCAAAAATTTAATTCAACATGGGGGAGATTGAATTGGGATGAGCCATCTCCGACTATAGACACAAGATTTGATGCTACATCAAATGGTACGAATAATCATCCGTTTTTAAATTGTTCTATTACATCTAGAGAAGCTGCCCGAATTCAGTCATTTGATGATAGATTTATTTTCTATGGTAATAGAGTTGATATTAGAACACAAATTGGTAATGCAGTGCCACTATGTATTGCAAAAGCTATTGCTGATCATACTATATGAAAATTTAGTCAATAATGAGAGTGAGGTAATTGAAAATGAATAATCAAATGGCTTATTTAGTAGGTATGATATTAGGAAACGGAGAAGTGCAAAGAGATGTGAATAGTACTACGATTACGATAGAAATACCACACAAGAATTTAAGAGATGATGAAGGGCTAGAAGTTTCGGTATATGTAAAAAGTAGTTTAGCTGATATTAGAAATGTTATCGAACCACTTTTAGGACATTCCTTGCCTATTTCACAAACAAAAAGTGTAACAAGTGTGTCTTTTACAAAGCCTAATTAAGATTATACAATGAGGGAAATTTTAAGATTTATTGGAAATGGAATTCATCACTCAATAATGACAATGAATGATGAACTATTTAATATGTCTACTGACGAAAAGAAAGAGTTACTTAGAGAAATGGCAGATTTAATAGAATACATTAGGAAAAGTAATATTGCATTTGTACAAGATGGTTGCCATAGAGTATATATTGAGATTCCAGGTAATTGGCAATTTGTTATAGATAGAGCTAATATGTTGAAAACATTATATATACCAGTGCAAATAATAGATTTTGGACATCCGAATTTTAGAGATTCTAATTTAAAAAAATATAACGAAGGAAAACCTAATTATTGGAAAAAGGAACATCAAATAAAGATATGGGCAAATGAATTTTTACCTATTGGATTTAATATTGTTCATAAGCAAAGGGCGTTAGAAAGATATGCCGAAGAACTGCTTGACTATTTAGACGAAAATAAAACTTATCAATTTTACTGGGAAAAACCTGTTAGATTAAGAAATAAGCCTATTCATCCTATGGAAAATGATGATAGCTTGCCTGAAAAAATAAGAGGTAAGCATTTTGATTCATGGACTCAATTAGCAAATGAGTTGGGATATGGCAAATAGTGTAAGAAGTGAATTTGAGCTATATCCTAGTATGTGCAGATGGTTAGATACATACCTTAAAGACAAGTTTAAAAATAAAAGATGCGAAGTATTTGTGTTAGATTGTCATTCTGTATATTTGGATTCAATTTTAGATAAATATGATGTAGTACAATATTATCCGCAAGTCGTTGGATTGAAAATTGAAATTGATGTTTTAGGAATTGTAAGATGGAAAGATAGAGTTTAAATCTATCTTATTGAAGCGAAAAAGACAGCTTTAAATCTTCAAAATTTAGAGCAATTATTGATATATTGTAAACTTTGCAATCCTGAGGAAGCGTATTTATTATCTTCTGGTGGTTTAGGTAGCTTGAAAAAAGTTTTAAATAATTTAAATAGGGAAGATCTTCTTGAATATGGAAGCGGAAAAAGAATTAAAAAAATTAAGGTTGCCAGATGGAATATAACTAAAGATGTGATAGATAACCATTCTGTTGTGCCTAAAATTTAGAATTTATTATTTTTGAAAAAGAGGTGATTTGAATTATGTTTGATAATGGTTGTGAATGGATAAGATGTGATTTTCATCTGCATACAAGGAAAGACAAAGAATTTAAATATACAGGTAAAGACAACTCATTTATTAGCGATTATGTAAATAAACTGGAAAGTGAAAAGATAAAGATTGGAGTAATAACTAATCATAATAAATTTGACTTGCAAGAATATAAAGCTTTGAAAAAAGCAGCAAATAAAAAAGATATTTTCATTTTGCCAGGAGTGGAGTTATCAGTTAAAGATGGTAAAAATGGTGTTCATACACTTATAGTATTTAATCCGGAAGACTGGATTAAAAATGGAGAAAACCATATTGACAGTTTTTTGACTGCCGCTTTTCAAGGAATTAGTAATCGTGAAAATGAAAACACATGCTGTAATTTTGATATAAATACCCTACTAGTAGAACTGGAAAAGCTTAACAAAGACTATTTTATTGTATTTGCACATATTGAACAGAGAAGTGGACTTATTGAAGAATGTGGTGGTGGTAGATTAAGTTCTTTAGCAAAAAATCATAAATTTAAAAAAAGAGTGCTTGGATTACAGAAACTTAGAACTTTTGACAATAAATCCAAAATAAAAAATTGGTTTGGTTATGAAGTTGCATTTGTAGAAGGATCAGATCCTAAAAATATTGATGAGATAGGAAAAGGAGAAACTTCTTTTATTAAGATTGGCGAATATTCATTCGCAGCGGTAAAGTTTGCTTTACAAGATTATGAGAGTAGAGTTTTGAGGGACTTGCCTATTTGTAATCATGGATATATTAAGTCGGCATCATTTAAGGGTGGTAGATTGGATTCCGTTAAAATACCATTTTCAAATGGACTGAATTCTTTAATTGGGATTAGAGGGAGTGGAAAATCATCGATTTTAGAGACAATTAGATATGCATTGAATCTTAATGCAGATATAGATAGTGATTATAAAAACGATTTGGTAAAAAACACATTAGGTTCTGGTGGAGAAATATCTTTAGAAGTTATTGACGAATATGGGGAAAAGTATGAAGTAAAAAGGCTTATGGGAGAACAACCTTATGTTATAGACAGTTATAGAAAGCATGTAGGAATATCAATAAATTCTTTAATAAATAATCCATTATACTTTGGTCAAAAGGATTTATCTTTTACAAAAAGTGGATATGCTTTTGAGTTATTGCAGAAATTAGTAGGTGGAAAAATAAAATATGATCTAGACTTAAAAGAGGAAAATTTAAATAGTCTTGAAAATTCAATAAAAGAATTCTTGCAACTGGAAACTATACCTGAAAAAATAAAAGAACTTAAGACCACTCAACAAGATTTGGAGCATAGACTTAAGGTTTTTGAAGAAAAAGGAATTGCTGAAAAACTTAAAAAACAAACATCATATACTAAAGATGCATCAACGATTAAAACATTACTTGATAATGTAAAAACTACGTATGAAAAGTTATCAGCGACATATAAAGAAATAGATAAGACTGAATTCGGTATATCGGACTATAAAAGTGAATATAATACAGAGTTATTTCAAAAGATTGAGTTGATTTTAAAAGATATTTTTGAATCCTTTGAAAAAATTAATTGTGAAATCGAAAATATTTCGACAAAAGAATTGAAGTTAAAAGAACTGAGGATTGAACTGGAAAATGAAATTGATTCTCTAAAAGAAGAATTTGCAAATATTAAGCGTGAAATAAATGATGAAGAGTTAGACCCTGATAGCTATGTTAAATATAATTCTGAGCTCGAAAAAATTTTGGCTGATATTGACAAGTTTATTAAACGAAACAATTCGAGAAATAGTTTAATTACAGAAATAAGAGACTTAGCTCGAAAGCGAAATGAAATGCTTAATTATGATTTTAATAAATATGAAAATGAAATAAGAAAGATAAATGAGAGCCAGGGAGAGCTTAAAATTAAAATTCTTTTTAGAGGTGATAAAGAAAAATTCAAACAAGATATTAAAACTAAATTTAAAGGAACAGGTCTTACTGATAATAAAATTACTGAGATTTCAAAGCAATATTCAGATTTTACGGATATTATTATTGATTGCGTTTTAGAGGACAGTAAAAGACTTCGTGGAATTTTGACCGATAATGAAGTTGTCAAAGTATACAATAAAATTAAGGAAAATTATAGTAATCTTATCCGTGAAGAATGTCCTGATTTAGTGGAAATAATTTATCATGATAAATTACTTGAGAAACATTCGATTGGGCAAAGAGCATCCGCACTGATATTGTTTATTTTGACTCAGGAAGAAAATGATTTAATTATTATTGATCAGCCAGAAGACGATTTAGATAATCAGATTATCTATCAAGAAGTGATAAGTACTATTAAGAAAAAGAAGAGCTCTATTCAATTTATATTCGCAACACACAATGCTAATATTCCTGTATTGGGAGATTCAGAAAGTGTTATTTCCACAGAATATGATGAAAAAATAAATGTAGATTGCGGAAATATTGATTGCATTAGCACTCATCAAAAAATTGTTGATATTATGGAAGGAGGAAAAGAGGCGTTTGAAAGGAGAAAGCTAATTTATACAAACTGGTATGATTCAATACAGTCATAGTCAAGCTATCTCTCCATCTCCTTACCCATATATTTTTCATAGTTTTTTCTGATTTGATACAGTTCTTTCATGTCAGATTTTACAGAAGAATACTCTTGCATTAGGGTATTCTTTTTTTCATACAATGAATCAAGCTCTTTCAAAATATCCTTGGAGTTTGGAAGTTTTGAGTAAGATTTTTTTAAGGTCTTAAAGAGCATTTTCATAGAGTGTTGTTTCTGATTTATGTTCTTCAAAAAAAGTCTTATCTGATGGATCTTTTTTATATTCCAAATAGATTTGATGATACATTTTTACGGTATGAACTTGTTCTATTGTATTTGATAGAGTTGAAATTTTGTTATCAATAACTTTGATTTTGTTCTGTAAATTTTGTCTTTTTAATGCACTTTCTTTAATGTATTCATCAAGCTGGGATATAGACTGCATCATAAGAACAGTATCGGTTGCAGTTTTCAAATTATGTTTTGTAGCCCAATACTCATAGCCTTTGCTTGATTTTACCTTTTCATTATTTGAAATATCTATAATATTTCCAACACACTTTTTAACAGTATAGATTCTTTGATTAGCATTATTTAAGATACGTTTTTTTAATCTATCCTCAGTATAATCTTCTCAGATAGTCTTAGCTCTTGTAAATCTTTCTTTTTCCTTGTACTTAAATGCAATGTGCTTTTCATATTTGATTTCATAATCAAGGGTAGCCATTTTCTTTAGAAAATTATACCAATCTTTGGATTGTTGAATAGCTCTATCTATATCGAATTGAAGCCTGCTTTTCCAATAAATTCCTTTTTTAAATTGATCATTTTCATACCATGACTTACCATTAGTTTTATATTTCTTTCTATAAGTTTCGTAGAACTCATCAATAACAGATAGATTATTTTCTTTGCAAAATTTATAGCTTTGATACCTAATTTGATGATAGCTTGTTATCACTTGTCTTTAATTATATTTATATTGTTGAAGATGATATGATTATAGATATGACCTTTATCTATATGGGTAGTAGAAGCAAAGCACTTATTTGTGCTTATCAATATTTTTTCATCTGTCTTTTCTTCATTTGTTATATAGGCAATAGCAAGATTAAGAGTTGATTTTATAGGATGTATTTTTGTGATTACCACTTATAGTTTATCTCTTTTATCGGTAGTTTTATCAAGTAGTATGGAATGTATTTGCAATATTTTTTTTGATATATGTTCAATTTGGAATTGTATAAAATAAAACCAGTCGAATTAACTCGTTTAGCAATTTGGTTGACACTACTTGCATACCTAAAAAGTAATCCCTTTATTTCCATAAATGGCTATAAATCGACAACATAAATATCTGATTCAGATACTACTTTTCTTAGAAAATGGTTCATAATTTTACACTTTTCAATCTTCATTTTCTTTTCAAAAAGTGATTTTTCTTCTTCTGTTAAGTTTATTTTAATTTGAACATTTCTAATTCTATTTGCCATGTCTGTTACTTCCTTTAATAAACTTTGGAGTCTTAGGGTACTCCCTAACAAACTAAAATTGATAAAAAAAGAAGCAACTCTACGAGGGGCTGCTTCATCGATTTTTCGTAAGTGTGTACACACTTACTGTGCTTGCTACATAAGAATGATTTGTAAAACGAGCATTAAGCGAGATATGAGTTTGTATTTTAATTATACCAAGTATAGAAGTTAATGTCAGCATTTTATCTAAAACACATTTATAACATGACCAAAAATGTCATATTTGTGGTATAATAGTAATTACTAGGAGTGGTTAAATAATGAAAAAGAATAGATTGTTTAAAATTTTGTATTATGTACTGGAAAAAGGAAAAGTAACTGCAAATGAACTTGCGAAAAAATATGAAGTATCAATAAAGACAATCTATAGAGATATTGATGTCCTTAGCAGTGCCGTAATTCCCATCTATGCTACCCAATTGAAAGGTGGTGGAAGAAATAGCGGATGATTTTGTGTTGAAAAATTCATTTCTTTCTGAGAACGATCAAGAACAGATTTTGATGGCCTTAAAAGGTTTGGAACTGACAAATAAAGAGTACAAAAATGAACTGTTAACAAAATTGACCACTTTATTTAAAACGAAAAATACTAACTGTATAGAAGTCGATTTTACAAATTAGCAACGAAGTAAATCCTATGATGAATTATTTAAAGATATAAAATCAGCAATCATCAATAAAAATATTGTTAGTTTTACATATTTTTCTATCAATAAAAAAGAAACTAGCAGAGAAGTAAAGCCAATAAGACTCCTTTTTTAAGGATGGGATTGGTATGTGTATGCATTTTGTTTGTCGAAAAATGATTTTAGATATTTTAAGCTATCACGCATAAAAGAATTTGAAATTTCACAAAATACCTTTGAAGATGATTTTTATAATATCGTTTTAAAAAAATAAATGGAGTATGCTGAAATTGTGTTTGTCAAAGTAAAATTTGATAGAAAAATGGTTTTTAGAGTATATGATGAAGTTTCCAGTGCTATTTAAGAAGATGAAGATGGAAATTTATATGCTACAGTAGAACTTTCCAACGATTACAATTTATATAACTATATATTTTCCTATGGAGATGCGGCAGAGGTGTTAGAACCGAAAGAAATTCGAGATAAAATTAAAAACATAATAAACTTTATGGATAAAAAATATAAATATGACATATGATGTCAAGTTAACTTTTATATAATATATTTATCAGTACAAAGGAGAATGTTGCTATGAAATATGAATGGAAAAAAGAGGAAAAATATTTATATGGAGCGAAGCAAAAAGCGGAAATAATAGATGTTCCTAATCAGAAATTCATTATGATAAATGGAGAAGTCAATCCCAATTTAACTGATTTTTCAGATAGAGTTTCGGCATTGTTTACATTAGCATATGGTATAAAAATTTTATTTAAAAAGACGAATATAGACAAAAATAATTCTTCTTACAAAGACTTTTCTGTATTTCCACTTGAAGGCATCTGGAGAAAAAACTCTGGAGAACAATTTGATAAAAATAAATTGAAAAGAGATTTAGAAAAAGCAACAAAAGATGCTATAAAGACTTTTGGAGATGAAAATAGTGTAAATATTATTTTAGAAAAGAGTTATAAAGATTATATAAATGGATTTAAATATGAGGAAACAGGTGATGTTTATAAAGGTTATATAGAAATTTGTAATTAAATATCATCTAAATTTCCTGAACCAACAGAGATTAAATTAGACAAAGAGAAGAAAGAATTTGTAGAGCTTTTTGGAGAATTATTAAAAGAAGAAAATATCTTAAAAAATTTTGATGAGTTTGAAAAATTTGAAGATATAATTTCAGAAAGATTGATGCAAGACATGAAAAGTATCTATGTTGATATTAAAGAAAGTATGGTAGATAAAGAAAATAAAGTTGATGGATTACAAATTGATTTACTTAAAATAGATGAAATAAATTTAGACTATATTTTAGCTTTGATATTTGAAAAATCAAAAGAAAATAATGATGTAGAAAGTTTAAAGTCTGAGGTTCTTAGAGTTATTAGATCAAGTCTTGGGACAAGATCAAAAGAAGCTTTGATTATAGATTTTATAAATAATACAGAAATATCTAATCTTAAAAAAATGGATGATGTTCTTGAGTTGTTTTATAACTTTGCAAAGGAAGAAAAAAATAAACAAATTGCTAAATTAGCTGAAGAAGAGAAATTAAAAGAAGATAAGTTATTATTATTTATACAAAAATCTTTCAAAAAAGGATTTGTAGAATATGCAGGAGATGAGTTAGATAGTATGATAACTTCAATATCTAGAATAGGTGGAGAAAGATGGAAAAAGAAAGAAATAGTATTAACAAAAATAAGAAATCTTGTAGATATCT
Organism: Streptobacillus notomytis; assembly: GCA_001612575.1. GTDB lineage: Bacteria > Fusobacteriota > Fusobacteriia > Fusobacteriales > Leptotrichiaceae > Streptobacillus > Streptobacillus notomytis. The sequence continues at coordinate 9,671 of LJRV01000101.1, read as the reverse complement.
TTGAAAATTAAATTTTTATAAATAAATTTTTTCAAAAGAATAAAAAGGGCGACTTTGATTAGTCGCCTTATCTTTATTCAAAAAAGTGTTAACCTATTATTCAACTATAACTTCTTCTAAATCTTCTTTTTGATTATTTGCAAATGGAAGGTACATAAGTAACATAGATAAAATAAATAGTCCTGTTAAAGATATTTGATAAAACCAGAATGGCTTTATAAAGCTTACAGCTCCTATTATATAATCTGCCATAAACATAAAGTTAGTACCATAAATTCCATTCCATAAAAATGATAAAGCTATTAATCCTAGATAACCAATTATAGATTTAACTAATCCATCAAATGTAACTCTTTCATCTAAATGTATAAATGCATAAAATACTGCAAATATTTCAAACATATGACTAGCAATAAAAGAATAAATATATAATGAAGAATGATATACTGAAAATCCAGGTATTATTACAGCTATTATAGCTCCTGAAAACCAGAAATATACAAAATTAAAATATATTCTTTTTCTAGTAATAAAGAATATACCTGCAAAAATAAGTGAAACATTACATAGATTAAGAGGTACAGTATTATACCAAACATCATTTTCAAAATAAATTCTATATAGAGAATCTCCAAGTTTTATAGCTAAACATAAAATACCTATAAATATAGTGTATTTACCTTTTTCTATTCCTTTAAATAAATAAGGTATTAATAATAAAATGATAGATATAATTGTTAAAACAAAAATGGGCCTTAAATGATCAGGTGAAAAAAATGTTAAATGGTATTCACCTCTAGTAATAATATTAAACACTATTTAACCTCCTTTAGTATAGAAACTAGTATGGCTATATCATTATATGTAACACCACTTATTCTAGTTGCTTGTCCAATGTTTTTTGGTTTAGTATAACTTAGACCACTTATAGCTATATTTGATAATCCTTTTACTATTTCGTAATTGAAATTTTCAGGTATAGCTATATTTTCAAGTTTTTTAAATTTTTCAATTTGATTTCTTTCTCTTTCAATAAATATTCTGTATTTAGCTTCTATTTCAACTTGTTCTTTAGAAATTTCAGGTAAATCTTTTGTTTCAATGAATAATTTAAGGTTTTCATAATTTATTTCTTGTCTTCCCAAAAGTTCAAATGCTGTCATTACATTATTATGAGAAGCATTTTTATCTATTTTTTTAATTATATCGTTATTTTCTTTATTAGGATATATTTTTATTTTTTTTAATCTTTCTATTTCATCTGAGATAATCTGTATATTATCTTCAAGTTCTTTTAATTTATCTTTATCTAATAGACCTATTTCTTTAGATTTTTCAAGTAATCTGATAAATACATTATCCTGTCTTAAAGTTAGCCGATATTCTGCACGAGATGGAAGAACTCTATATGGTTCAGGAGTTTCTTTGTTTATAATATCATCTATTAATACCCCTATATATCCTTCATCACGAGATATAATAATAGGTTCTTTACCTTCTATTTTTCTAACAGCATTTACTCCAGCAATAAATCCTTGAGCTGCAGCTTCTTCATATCCACTAGTACCATTAATAGTACCAGCTTGGAAAAGATTCTCTATAATTTTAGATTCAAGCGAAAAATTTAATTGTCTTGCTGGAATAAAATCATATTCAACAGCATAACCATATCTTAAAATTTTGGCATTTTCTAAACCTTTAATAGTTCTAATAAGTTTTTCTTGTGCAAATGGAGGCATAGCTGTTGTAAATCCATTTACATAAATTTCATCACTTTCTCTTGATTCTTGTTCAAGGAATATTTGATGATCTGTTTTATCCGGGAAATTCATTATTTTTCTATCAAGTGATGGACAGTGTCTTGGTCCTTTTGTTGAAACTATACCTGTAACTATTGGTGAATATTTAAGTAATTCTTGTCCTATATTAATAGTTTCTTCTGTTGTAAATGTTAGCCAAGTTTCAAGTGGTTTTTCATCTATTTTATTAGTCATATATGAAAAATATCTTGGATTAGTTTCACCATGTAATTTTTCTAATATATCTAAATTTATACTTTTTTTATCTATTCTTGGTGGAGTAGCAGTTTGGTATCTATCCATTTCTATTCCATATTTTACTAGATTATCTGGTAATGAATTACTTGCTTTTTCTCCTTGTCTCCCAGCAGAATATTTAACATCTCCTATGATATATTCTCCATTTAAGAAAGTTCCTGTGCAAAGTATTACTGCTTTTGCAGAATATTTAAGACCTAGAGCATCAATTACTCCTATAACCTTCTTATTATCATCAAGTATTAAATCTTCAACCATATTTTGTATTATATCAAGATTTTCTTCTTTTTCTATGATTTCTCTCATTTTAATTCTATACCAATATTTATCGGCTTGAGCTCTAGTTATTTTAGCTGCAAGTCCTTTAGTATGATTTAAATTTTTAAGTTGTAAATTGTATTTATCTATGTGTATCGCCATTTGACCACCAAGCATACCTATTTCACTAACTATATGTGATTTACCTGGACCACCTATGGCAGGATTACAACTCATCATTGCAATATTATCTAGGTATATAGTAAAAAGAGCAACTTTTTTACCAAGTCTTGCTGCTGCAAGAGAAGCCTCCACTCCAGCATGACCTGCTCCTACTACTATAATATCATAGTTTTGCATAAATCCTCCTTATTATAAAGTGATACTTTCTTCAGCATCAATAAAAATTCCTATAGTTTCATCTACGGGTTGTTTTAGATATTTATCATCGTTTAATTCAAGAAGTTCCTTAAATTTTCCGCTTCTATTTCTATCTATAATTAATGAGATTTCAGTTTCATCATATTTTGTCAGCATATCATAATCACCCATACTATCACCAGCGACAAATAAAGGAGCTTTATTGTATTTTGGATAAATATATTTTTCTATTATCTCTACTTTTCCTTCATAAAATGTTTTTATGCTATCTTTTTGAAATTCTCCTGTAATTTTATTATATTTTATTTCTAATTCTCTACCATATATTTTTTTAATATATTGATTTAAAGGTTTTAAAACTTCTTCAACATGAAATCTTGGTGAACCAGAAATTACATATACATCTATATTGTTTTTATGAAACTCTTTTATTAATTCTTTCATTTCTTTTGCTATTTTAAGCCCCGTTTTATATACAGAAATATTATCTTCGTATATCCAATTTTCATATCCAAATTCAACTAAATTATGATAATTAATAGCTTTTTGTATTAAATTTCTTAATTCTTCTTCGCTCATATCAATGAAGAAAACTGTTGTTATGTCAAAACAATCATATTTTGAAAAAATATATTCAATTAGATCTTCAACGTTAGCTAAAAATTCTAAATATTCATCACTATTATTTTCTGAATTATATGCTTTTTCAAAGATTTCTAAAAATCTATTTGACACATCTTTTTCATTTGGAAAGTTTCTGTATAAGAAATCTTTAAACATTTTTGGAGTAGTCTTATATTTTTTAAATTTTAATACATAGTGAGTAAGTGCAAATTGTATATCGTTCATTAAAATAGTATTATCACAATCAAATATGGCATAATTACCATTATTTTTGTTTTTGTTTATAAATGCATCTATTTTATTTTTAATATTCTTTTTCCACATAAAATTTCCTTTTTATTTAATATACATAATTATACTACATATATTTTTAAAATACAACTGTACAGAAAATCAGTGAAAATGAAGTGAAAAAAGACTATTGTTAAAAAAATTTGCAAAATTAATCAAAAAAGGTATAATATATAATAAAGATGTGAAAAACATAGAAAAGGAGGATGTCTATGGGTATTAAAAAAGGAAGTAAAAGACCTTGGGATATATGGAAACATAAAGATGAAAGTGAATTTAGAAATATTAATATAGGTATTAGGTTAAATAAAGAAGAACATGAAAGATTAGTTAATGCTAAGAAAAAAATTAATTACACAATAGCGGATATACTTCTTTTAGGGATAGAGGCAATAGAAAAAGATAGATATTAAAATAGGCTGTTTATAAACAGCCTATTTTTAAAGTTCTCCAACTAAGTCTATACTTGGTTTTAAAGTTTCTTTACCAGGTTTCCATTTAGCAGGGCAAACTTCTCCGTGTTTAGCAACAAATTTAGCAGCTTGTAATTTTCTTAATAATTCTGAAGCTTCTCTACCTATTCCATTATCATGAATTTCGTAAGCGACTATTTTACCTTCAGGATTAATTACGAAACTTCCTCTTAAAGCTAGTCCTTCTGCTTCTATCATTACACCAAATTCTCTAGCTAAAAATCCTGTAGGATCTCCTATCATAGGATATTCAACTTTAGATATTTTAGGTGAATGATCGCTCCAAGCCTTATGAACAAAAGATGTATCACATGAAATACTATATACTTCTGCACCTTCTGCTTTGAAATTTTCATAATTGTCTTGTAAATCTTCTAATTCAGTTGGACAAACAAATGTGAAATCAGCAGGATAAAATACAAATACTGACCATTTTCCTAATATATCCTTATCTGTTATAGTAATAAAGTCACTTTCATCTTTCTTAAAAGCACTTACTTTAAATTCTGGTATTCTTTTACCTATTAAAGACATGACTACCTCCTAATAAATTGAATTAATCTCTTTTTGTATTCATTACAATACTACTACCAAATATAATATTTGTCAAGAAAAAGTTTAGGTTAAACAATAAATATTATTTTTTAAAATTACAGCATTTTTAAAAAATAAGAAACATTTTAAAAAAGGGTTGACACATTTAAAATAATGTGTTAGTTAACTAATTGATAATGTAAAGATATAAAATTTTAGGAGAAATAATGGCTTATGGTAAAGTAATATTATTTGGTGAACATTCTGTTGTGTATGGTAAAAACGCTATCGCATTACCTTTAAAATCTATTAAAGTAGAAGCAAATATTAATTTTAAATATATTTTTGAAAGTGAATATATTAGATTTATAAAAAATAATATAATTAAAAAATGTGATATTAAAGATGAAATATATATTAAAATAAATTCAAGTATTCCAAGCTCAAGGGGTTTGGGTTCTTCTACAGCGCTTGCTGTTGCAATAGCAGATGCTTTTAAGAAAAAGTATAATATTAGTGATGAAATACTTGAAAATATAATTTTTGAAAGTGATAAATTTGCTCATGGAAATCCTAGTGGTATAGATATGGCAGTAATAATGAATAATAAAAAAGTTTTATTTAATAAAAAAGAAGGTATAAGAGATATAGCTTTTAAATTAAATGCTAAGTTAGTGATTGCAGATAGTGGGATTAAAGGTAACACTAAAGATGCTGTATCTATGATTGCAAAGAATTATACTGAAATGAGAAAATATATAGAAAACTTAGGAAATATTACTGACAGGGCTATAATTGCTTTAAAAAATTCTGATTTAAAATTATTGGGTGATTTAATGAATTTATCACAAAATAATTTGAAATTAATGAAATTATCAAATGATGTTATAGATAATTTAATTAATGTAGCAAAAGAAAATTCATTAGGAGCTAAAATAACTGGGGCAGGACTTGGTGGATGTATAATATCATTAGTTGAAAATGAAAAAAAAGCAATAGAACTTAAAGAGTTATTAATTAAAGAAGGAGCAGAAAATGTATGGCTAGAGGATATATAAATATAGCTATAGTTAAATATTGGGGTAAAAAGGAATTTAATCCATATCTTGTGCCTATGCAGGGAAGTATATCACTTAGATCAAATAAACTTTATACAGAAACTAGTATAGTAGAAAGTGATAGAGATATTTTCATATTAAATGATAAAATTCAAAATGAAGATGAAACAAAAAAAATATTTTCTTTTATTGATAAAGTTATGAAACAACAAAAAATTAAAAGAAAATATCTTTGCATAAATAGTAAAAATTTTGTTCCAACAGCAGCAGGACTTGCATCTAGTGCTAGTGCTTATTGTGCTATTACGCAGGCATTAAATGATTTTTTTAAATTAAATTTAACTGTAGAAGAGATGTCTAAAATTTCTACTATGGGGTCTGGGTCTGCAGGTAGAAGTTTCTGTAATATATCAGCTTTTGATAAAAATGGAGAAATTTATGAATTAAAAACAGGACTTAATCTTGCTATGTTAGCTATAGTACTTAATGATAAGAAAAAAGAACTTCCATCAAGGGATGCAATGGAAATTGCAAAAAAATCACCTATTTATCCTATGTGGGTGAAAAGGGCAAATGAAGATTTTGAAAAAATGAAATTAGCATTACTAGAAAATGACTTTATTAAAGTTGGAAATATTATGGAAAAAAATACAATAATTATGCATAATACTACATTTAGATCTAATCCATCATTTTCTTTTTTAACTAATGAAACATATTATGTTATTAAAGTTATTAAAAGATTAAGAATGAAAGGTTTTAATATTTTTACTACAATGGATGCTGGTCCTAATGTTAAAGTTCTTTACCTTAAAGAAGATGAAGAAAAAATACTAAAAGAATTAAATAAGTACTTTGAAGGGAAAATACTTTTATGTTAGAAAAAGCGGGTTCAAAGTTATACCTTGCAGGAGAATATGCGATTTTAGGTGAAGATTCCTATGCAATAGTTTCGTTTATACCAAGATATACATATTTGGATATTGAAGAAAAAGATGAGTGGGAAATATTAACTGAGATTGAAGATAAGGATAATATAATACAATTACTTTTAAAATATATTGAAAAAAATTTTGAAATAAAAAAAAGGGCAAAACTTAAATATTTTAGTGAACTTTATGAAAATGGTAAAAAATATGGCTTAGGTTCTTCTGCTTCTTTAATTGTGGTGACTATTAAAGCTATATTAAAAATAAATGGATATAATGTATCAGAAAAAGAACTTTTTGATATTTCAGTAGATTTTATGATAGAAAATGACATGAGTGGTTCTTTTGGAGATATAGCTTGTATTTGTTATGAAAGCAATATATTTTTCAAATCATCTAATAGGGTGGATAGGAAATATGTTATAAAAAAAATTGATGTAAGGACTAATTTAAGAATAGATGCTATCTGGACAAAAAGTTCTGCAAGTAGCTCTAAATTAATTTCTAAAATTGATGTTAGTGATAAAGTTTTTGAAATTTTTAAAAATAAGTCAAATAATCTGGTCTTGGAAATGCTTGATAATTTAATGGGAAATAGGATAGAAGAAACATTAGATAATGTAGATAAGTTAAGTGAGAATCTATATTACTTAGAACTAAACAATGATGTTATTATCCATACACCCTTAATAAAAGAAATTTTATCTAAATATAGACATTCTAAGATTTCAGGTGCAGGTGGTGGAGACTTCATACTTTCTTTTTCAAAATCGGATGTTTTAGAAAGTCTGAAAGTTAATATATTGTGTTGATAAAAGAAATATAAAATGATAGAATAGTTTAGAAGACAAGAATTAGAAAGAGGAATAATTATGGAAAAAATCTTAAAAAGAAGTGAAGTTGACATAAATAAGACTTGGGATTTAACAACAATATTTAAAGATGACGCTTTTTGGGAAAAAGAATTTGAACAATTATACAGTGAAATTGAAAGTATATCTAAGTTTGAGAAGATTATGACAGATAATGTAGATGTTTTAGCAGAAGCTCTAGAATTAGATGATAAATTAAATCAAAGAATAAGCCTTTTATATACTTATGCTCATTTAAAAGGAGATGAGGATACAGGAAATTCTAAATATCAAGAGTATAATTCTAAAATTATCAAATTATATTCAGATTATGATGCTAAATCTACTTTTATTAGAATAAAATTATTAGAATTATCTGAAGAAAAAGTTGAAGAATATTTTTCACATGAAAAATTAGTGGAACGTAAATTTGAAATGGAAAAATTATTTAAAACTAAAAAACATCAACTTTCTCAAAAAGAAGAAGAATTATTGGCTGATATGACACAAATTACAAGTATTGCAAGTAAAGCATTCTCTATGTTAAATAATGCTGATATTACTTTTGAAGAAATAGAAAATTCAAAAGGAGAAAAATTATCTTTAAATCATGCAAGATATGGAATGTACTTAGAATCAAGTGATAGAAAACTTAGAGAAAATGCATATAACTCAATGTATAAAACATATAAAGGTTTAAAAAATACCTTTGCAACAACTCTTGAAGGACAAGTATTAGTACATACAACTGAATCTAAATTTAGAAGTTATTCTAGCGCGAGAAATGCAGCTGTTTCTTCAAACTTTATAGATGAGAATGTATATGATTCTTTATTATCAGCAGTTAATGATAAATTACCTGTGTTACATAAATATGTAGAGTTTAGAAAAGAACAATTAGGTGTAGAAGAACTTAAAATGTATGATATGTATACACCTCTTTTAAAAGAAATAGATCTTAAATTTACTTATGAAGAAGCAAAAGAAATAATAATCGAGGCTTTACAAGTTCTTGGAGAAGATTATGTTAAATTAATTAAAAAAGCATTTGATGAAAGATGGATAGATTATGCTGAAAATGAAGGTAAAAGATCAGGGGCATATTCAAGTGGAACTTATGGAACTAACCCATTTATATTAATTAGCTGGCGTGGAACTTTGGATAATTTATTTACATTGATTCATGAATTAGGACATAGTATACATAGTTATTATACAAGAAATTATCAACCGTATATTTATGGTCATTACACAATATTTTTAGCAGAGGTTGCAAGTATAACTAATGAATTAATATTAAATGATTTCTTAATTAAAAAATATGAAAATAATCCAGCAATTAAAGCATACATTATTAATCATTATTTAGATCAAGTAAAAGGAACAGTATTTAGACAAACTCAATTTGCTGAATTTGAATATGAAATTCATAAATCAGCAGAAAATGGACAACCATTAACTGCTGAATATTTATCAAATTTATACGATGACATGAATAGAAAATATTATGGAAAATCAATTTCATATGATGATAACATTAGATATGAATGGGCAAGAATACCTCATTTTTATTATAATTTTTATGTTTATCAATATGCTACAGGTATGTCAGCGGCATCAGCATTTGCTAAAAAAATATTAACAGAAGGAAAACCAGCTGTAGAAAAATACATTAATTACTTAAAATCTGGTTCAAGTGATTATTCATTAAATATACTTAAAAAAGCAGGTGTAGATATGAATACTAATGCACCAGTTTATGATTGTCTTGAAAACTTTGAAAATAAGTTAGAAGAATTGAAAAAAGTATTAAAAGAAATATAGTATAGTTAAATGATATGTGTCTCAGAATTAAATATAAAATATTTGATTTTGGGGCACATATTAATATATTTGATTTAGTTGTTTTGGTTTCATTGATATATACTATATATTTTTGGTATATTGACACTAAGAAATTATATTTTTTATTAATTATTAAATTAGCTAGTAAAAATCAACCATTAAAGATAAAACTGAAAAAATAATGAAATAAAAACTAAAAAAAATGTTGACAAAGAAAAGTTGATATGATAATATGGTTGAGTTCGATTAAGGACAAGGACAATGGAAAGAGAAGGAATAGATAAAGCAAACAAGATATAAGGAAGTCAATTTAGAAGGAAAAGAAGACTGAAAAAGGTGAAGAAGTAAAGAAGAGATATAGAGATATATT
>LJRV01000100.1 GCA_001612575.1 Streptobacillus notomytis | reverse complement strand
TTTTGTTATTTCTTCTAAATCCAGTAAAGGACTCCGTTATAAATGTTTTAATTTTCTAAATCCTGGTGATGATTTACCTTTATCAAGGACCCATAAAAGTTAACCCTATGTTGTCTTATCTCTTTTGTTTTTAATTACCTCTAGATTTCTTTGAGTTTGAGAAGATATTTCAACCAATTTTGAATTGTTTAAAACCTCAATTTTTCTAATTGTTAATTCAATATTAAATTGCATAGTTAAAACATAATCTAATAT
>LJRV01000099.1 GCA_001612575.1 Streptobacillus notomytis | reverse complement strand
CTATTCCATCATTTAATGATATTACTTCTTGAAATTCATTTATTAATAATACTATGTTAGAAGGTTTCATCCCTAAAACTTCAGCAATATATTCCACCGAAGGAATATCTCCAAACTCATTTTGATAGCTTTCAATAACTCTATTTACTTTAGATGGTTGCTCATATTTATATGAAGGTATTCTAATATCTCTACCTAACTCAACTATTGATTTTTTTATTGTTTTTTTAATCAACCATACAGCATACGTACTATATCTTAATCCTTTAGTATACTCAAATTTATCTATAGCTTTTATT
>LJRV01000098.1 GCA_001612575.1 Streptobacillus notomytis | reverse complement strand
TGAAACTAAAGTGGTCGCAATCAGAGCAAATGCCAAAGGCTTAAGCGTCATAATATTCATCCGTTAATTTATTTTAAAATGGCTGAGCATGTTCGTCAGTCTAAAAAATCTGTGACGAACATGCAAGAGAAGGCAAGAAGTTTGCTGTTACCGTGTTGTTAAGCTTTGGACTGGCTGCTTTGTGCTTCACATTCACGGCGCACATCTTCAATAATTTTTAATTCTTCAGCACTAAACGGCTGTTCGTTTTGCTGCTGCTTTTTAAAACTTGGGTCGAGTAAAGACAGACGCTGACATAAGGTATTCATGCGTTTTTCGTTATGCTGAATACGGTCGAGCAAGACCCGCATACCGTCTAGAATCGGATCGGACTGTTCCTGGGTGGCCGCATAGGGCTGGAAACCGATGCTTTCAGCATAGTCACGGCGTCGTGCTTCGGCTTCATCTTTTTGCTGGTCTTTGGTAATAAAACGCGCCGGATTGCCGACCGCGGTGGTATTGGCCGGTACCGCTTTGGTCACCACTGCATTGTAACCGACTTTGGCATTTTTACCCACGGTAAATGGCCCGAGAATTTTCGCGCCAGCACCAACAATCACGCCATCTTCTAAAGTCGGGTGACGTTTGCCTTTGTTCCAGGTGG
>LJRV01000097.1 GCA_001612575.1 Streptobacillus notomytis | reverse complement strand
GCCGATGATAGCCTGACCATTTTTCCATAGTGCCCTGCCTGAGAAGCACTGCTTCGCAAGATTAACTGTTCGAAGTAATTCATTTCGCTCTAGCGAGCTGCTTGTTCTTTGTATCTTTCTATGGTTTCGCATTTTTTCTAGGTGGAATCAGCGCATGCGCTTGCCGATCTGCAATGTCCTGACGGCATCGTTTTGTGTCATAAGCACCATCTGTATAGACA
>LJRV01000096.1 GCA_001612575.1 Streptobacillus notomytis | reverse complement strand
TTTATCAGCAAATAGAAGTGAAGATCCTGTTACACAAGTAGGAGCTGGTATAGTAAAGGCTAGTACAATTGTTTGCATAGGATATAATTGTGTTCCTATAGGTTCAAGTGATTATGACATTCCTTTATTAATAGAGGGACATTTTTCAAATACTAAAAATGCATATGTAGTACCTGCATTATTATATGCTATTATAACTAGTACAAGTTTGTCAAAAGGATCTATTATATATGTAACGCATTTTCCATGTCATGAATGTGCAAAAAGAAGCACTATAACTCGATTTTCAACGGTCATAATT
>LJRV01000095.1 GCA_001612575.1 Streptobacillus notomytis | reverse complement strand
TAGGATTAGAAAGTGGTATAAGATTTGTACTAAGTGGTATAAGAAAAGTAAAACCAAAAGCATTTTTATTAGGTATTTGAAAACTTTAAGGAAGGATTAAAATAAAATATAAGTATTATATTTGGGTTTATGGAGGAAATGGAAAAAGATTTGGTTGAATAAGAACAAGATTTACTTTTTAAAAAGGAGTTGAAATTAATGTTTTTTTAATGAAAAAAAATTTGGGGGGGTGGTATAATACTTAGGGAAAAAATAAATAAGTATATGTAGGAGAAAAGATGAAAAGATTATTG
>LJRV01000094.1 GCA_001612575.1 Streptobacillus notomytis | reverse complement strand
TTACTATCTTTGTTAAAAATGCAATTGCTGATATTTTTAATAATTTTGAATAACCAAATTTTCTATTTAATTTTACTATATAAAACATAGCAGGCAATTCAACTACAGCAGCTATCATAATACCTATACCTTCTTCTTGTGAACCTCTACACCAGTTTGTTATAGATGCCAATTATTCCTCAAATTTCCTGTATCAACAGGTGTATTTTTAATTATTTCATTATTTAAAATGATAGCTGCGTCTATAGTTGTTTGTTTAAAAACTTTATCAATTTTATCTTTAGATGCTATCAATTCTTTTTCAAAATCTTTTAGTCCTGTAACATCAATTTTAATCATGTCTTGTCCACTTTTGCTTTTAAAGATACAGCCTGATGTGTAGTTA
>LJRV01000093.1 GCA_001612575.1 Streptobacillus notomytis | reverse complement strand
GTGCTGCTTACGGCATGACCGTCGCTACTTTGCTTGAGGCGACAGGTGCAAAGGTTGATCGTGAATATTATGTCAATGATGCTGGCCGTCAAATGGATATTCTGGCGACCTCTACTTACCTGCGTTATCTTGAACTGTTAGGACAAGATTTAGTTTTTCCTAAAAATGCCTACCAAGGTGACTATGTCAAGGAAATCGCCCAGGGCCTTATCGACCTGAAAGGTAAAACTTATGTACACCTAGTCGCTGATGTCTATAAAGATGTTCCGGAAGATGTTCAATATGCTGCTGAGCCAGACAGTGAAGGTAATAAAGTCGTTCTCTCTGGTGATAAAGAAAAGCATATT
>LJRV01000092.1 GCA_001612575.1 Streptobacillus notomytis | reverse complement strand
CAAATAAGGTATTAGAGAAGTTAATGGAACATGGATTAAAGGTAGAGATAGTAAAGGTAAGTTCAAGTGGCTATAATAATATAGTAGAGACAAACAAGAATAAGAGAGGTAAACAATCAAATAGAAGAGTGGAGATTGAGGTTAGATGATAAGACCCTTAGGGGTCTTTTTTAATTAAAAACCAGAGACATATGTCTCTGGTAGAAAGGTTATTGCAATTCTAATTTTTTATCTATTAAATATCCACCTAATGTTCCAGATATTATGATATAAATTAATAATATTGAAATATTAGTATATAATACTGTGTTGTTTATAAAACTTATAGGATCAAATAAAGAGTTTATTTTAAGTTGTAAATATGAACCAGATACCATTATAAATACAAGTATAAATATCCATAAAAAATATATATTTTTTGATTTAGAAATATAATGTGTTATAGTTATACTTAAATAAACTGAAACATTGAAAAATATAGTAAATAAAATAGATGATATAGCTGTTAATATTAAATTATGATCATTAAAATTTATTGATGAAATAATATTCATTATATCTCTTTCCGATATTATCGAAAATGAAATAAAACTTAATGGAAATAGAATAACGCTATATGTTAAATAAAATATTATTTTACCCCAAAAGTAGGTATAACCAGATATAGGTAATGAGAAAGTAAAATATCCTGTATCTGAATAAAGATCTTTAGAAAAGTTCTTTATATAATAGAAAAATACAGAAAAAGAAGCACCTAAAAGACATAAAATTGCTATTGATTTTGCTAAAGTATATTTATGGTCTTCAGTGTAGTATAATATTTTTATTGTAATTGTTAATATAATAAATGAAAATAATAGTAGTATATTAAATTTCCAATTTCTTTTAAATTCATATTTTAAAAACTTAAGCATTATTATCACCTTCTTTAAATACTTCTTTGTATAATTCTTCTATAGTTAATTCATTATTTTCTCTTAATTCATCTACTGAATAAACCTTATCAATTTTTCCATTTTTTAAGAAAGCAACTTCATCAAAAATTCTTTCTATATCTCTTATTAAATGAGTAGTAACGATAACTGTAGAATTCTCAAATACGTTATTTATAATAATATTTAATATTTGATCTCTAGTAATAACATCTACACCTGCTATAGGCTCATCTAATATGAATATTCTAGCATTTCTTGATAAAGTTAGAATTAAAAAGACTTTTTCTTTCATACCTTTAGATAAAGATGCAATTTCTGCTTTAATATCTATGTTCATTTCTTCTAAAAGTCTTACAGCCTTATTTATATCAAAATCGAAAAAATCATTATATAGATTTAATGCTTGATATACTTTAAGAGAATTATCTATAAAGTTTTTATCTGATAGATAACTAACTATAGATTTAGTTTTATTTGATGGTTCTAATCCATTTATTAATATTTCACCACTACTTTTTCTTGCAAGTCCTGCAATTATCTTTAATAAAGTAGTTTTTCCACTACCGTTAGGACCTAATATCCCGACTATCTTATTTTCGCTTAGTGTTAAATTCAAATTATCTAAAACTATTTTTTTTGAATATACTTTACTTAAATTTTTAATTTCTAATACATTTTTCATCTTATTTTCCCCTTTCTTTAATTTGATTTATTATTTCATCATTAGAATACCCTAAGGAATACATTTTAGATAAAAAATCGTCTAATATAGTTTGCGAATGATTTGCTGTTAAATTTTTTAGTATTTCGAGATCTTCAGTAACAAAAGTCCCAAGTCCTCTTTTAGTTACAGCAATTTTTTGAAGTTCAAGTTCTTTGAAAGCATTCACGACTGTATTAGGATTTAAATTAAATTTTATTGAAGCTTCTCTAATAGACATAAATTTATCGCCTGGTTTTAATTTACCATTAATAATATCTGATAAAAATATTTCAAATAGTTGTCTATATATAGGATACTTATTATTAAACTCCATAATTACACCTCCATACTATTATAGTCTTATAATACACTATTTCAAAATTTATGTCAAGAAAATATCATTTTAATATTTCTAATATATATGATTCAACCCCATCTTCTAAAGGTAATAATCCAGTCTTAATTTTAAAATCAACTTCAAAAGAAAGATCTATTAATTCTTTTGTTCTGTTTTTAGTAAAATTTTTTAGAAACTGTATTTTTTTAAATACATAATACGGGTTAAGATTTCTAAAAAATTTGTGATTTTCATATTGGCTTTTAAAGTTATTATAACTAATATTTTTAATATCTAGTAGATGTAATTTATACATAATTTCAAAATCATTACTTAAAGAAGCAAGTAATGCCATATGTTCTTTTATAGGAAAAGTTACATCCTTTTTATTAAGTATATCTTCTGTAAGATTAAAGATAAAAAAATTAGTATTTTTAGATAAAACAGGTTTAATATTGTCAAATGAAAACTCATTACCATTTAAGTATGTATCTATTTTATCTATTTCATTTTTTATAGAATAAAAATCCTGTCCGATAATTTCTATTAAATTATTACTATCTTTAGTGCTACATTTAAGTCTTTCTTGTATATATTTTATTAAAATATTCTTATTTTCTCTATCATCTAAAATTTCATGTATTTCAAAATTAATAAGTAAATCTTTTAATTTTTTATTTTCTTTATTTGTTTCATAATCTACAATTATATCCTTATCAGTAAAGTTATTAGAATTAATGTTCTTTATTACATTATTTATATCTTTTATCTTATTTGCATTTCTAAGTATTAAAAGAGTAGGTTCACTAAAAAGTGATCCTGCATTTAATTCACTTAAAAACTCATATACAGTATTTTCATCGAAATACATCTTATTTTTATAACTATTATCCAATATTTTACTCATGTAAATTTTTCTTCCACTTTTTCCTGAAATAAAATAGTTCATTTATGCCTCCTGTTCGCTTAATTATATCATAAAATTTTATTTAAAGTAAAATTGATTACAAATAATTATCTTGACAAAAAGAGGGGAGTATAATTTAGAACAGAAATAAAAAGAAAGGTTATGAGAAAAAGTGGTATATCCTGGGAAAATAAAAAAGTTGAAAATAGTGTTAATTTTATCACTACCCTCCATGTTGTTTAGTCAAACGCATATTGGTAATGACGCTACGACAAATAAAGGTATTGGAAATAATACGCATGTATTAGGAGATAAAAATGAAGCTAAGACAGATCATGTAACTGTAATAGGACATGAAAATACAGCATTTAAAGATCATTCGACTGCTGTAGGTATACATAATTATGCTGGTGGAAAATATTCTGTTTCAGTAGGTGCAGATAATGGAGCAAGTTGAGATTATTCTAGTGTATTTGGGTAAAATAGTTCTACTACTAAAAACGAATCCATAGCTATAGGGAATCATACTGTAGCAGGGCATGAAAAATCAGTAGCTATGGGATCTTATAGTAAAACAGGTGAAAAAAGGGGACAAAAGATGTTACTATTGGAGGATTAAAATTTGATGGTTTTGCAGGAGGAACACCTGATTCAGTTGTTTCTATAGGAGATAAAGGTAAGGAAAGACAATTGCAAAATGTAGCAGCGGGTCAAATAACTAAGGAGTCTACTGATGCAGTAAATGATTCACAACTTTATTCTACTAATAATGTTCTATCGAATTTTTCTGATTCAGTTAAAACGATATTTGGTGGAGGAGCAGCTTTACAAAATACTGGTAATGTAACTGCTGATAACATAACTTTTTCAAATATTGGAGAAATAGGTAAACATTCTATACATGATGCTATAAAACATAATTTGGATGAAAATAAGAAAACCAATGATAAATTAGAAAAATTATCTAACAATACTCTATCATTAAGTGGTGATACAGGTGAAACTACTATGGAGAAGTTAAATAAAGAGGGTGGACTTAAATTTAGAATTAAAGGTTCTGATAGTATAAGAACTATGGCAAGTGGAAATGATGTTAGTATAGATTTATCATATAAGACAAAATTAGACATATCTAAGGGTGTTGCTGCAAATTCTGGAGTGTCGCTATAGTTATAGCTAATTTACCACAAATAAGTGGAAAAGGTCATAGCATATCAGGATCTTATGGATATTTTATGGAGAACATGCAATTGCATTAGGTTTATTAGGAACAAATGATATAACTAATTTGATATATAAAGCGAGTGGATCATTAAATACAAAAGGACATGTATCATTTGGTGCAGGTATTGGATATAGATTTGATAATATTGATTCAAGAAGTAAGGAAATATTAAAATTACAAAGAAATGGAAATATTAATTTACTTGATGAGAGAGTTTATGAAATTTATATAGAATTAAAAGAGTTAAAAGGTAAATTTAATGAATTAGAGAATTTAATTAAAGCGATGTTTAAAAAATAAGGAGCCTATTTAATGGGCTTTTTTTGTTTGTGTGGGTTTAAAACAATTGAAAAATCTACTCAAATATGATATTATCTAAAGTAGACGAATTTAAGAAAGTAGGTAGAAAATGGTTACTAAAGAAGAAATAGTTAAATTAGCAAAACTATCTAAATTATCATTTGAAGAAAATGAATTAGAATCTTTTCAAAAAGATCTAAATGATGTCTTTAAACATATGGAAAGCTTAAATGAATTAAATTTAGAAAATGTAGAACCTTTATATAGTATTTTAGAAAATGAAGGTAAGATATATAAGCATGAACCAAAGGTTGAAATGGATAAGGAAATGTTTTTAAAAAATGCTCCTAAAAGCGATGAAAACTTTATTTCTTTACCAGTTATGATAGGTGATGGAAATGAATAAAATATATACTTTAACAGCTAGTGAAATAGCTGGATTAATAAAAGAGGGGAAATTAACTTCTCGTGAAGTTACTAACTCAATTTTAAATAGAATAGATGAAATGGAAGATAAGATAGGAGCATTTGTTTCTGTTAATAGAGAAAATGCTATAAATTCAGCTAAAAAAGCAGATGAAACAGAAATATCTAGTTCTTTACATGGAGTTCCTATAGCTCTTAAGGATAATATAGTTTCATTTGGAGAACTTACTACATCAGCATCTAAAATATTATCAGGATATTATGGGACATATGATGCAACTGTAGTAAAAAGATTAAAGGATGCAAATGTAGTTTTAGTTGGTAAGGCTAATATGGATGAGTTTGCTATGGGGTCATCTAATGAGAATTCTAGCGTTAAAATGGTGTCAAATCCTTGGGATTTAGAAAGAGTTCCTGGTGGTTCAAGTGGTGGTTCAGCAGCAGCAGTTGCAGCTTTAGAGGTGCCTATAGCTCTAGGAACAGATACAGGAGGATCAGTTAGACAACCAGCAGCTTTTACAGGTACTGTTGGATTAAAACCTACTTATGGTAGAGTTTCAAGATATGGGCTTATGGCTTTTGGTTCAAGTCTTGATCAAGTAGGAATAATTGCAAGAACTTCTGAAGATGTTGCTAAAACTTTAGAAATAATTGCAGGTGAGGATATATATGATCCTACTACAGCTAGTGTTGAAGTTCCTAAGTACTCAGAATTATTAAATAAGGATATTAATGGTTTAAGAATAGGAATAGATAAAAACTTCTTTAAAGGGTTATCTGAAGAGATTAAAAAAAGTATAGAAGCTGCTTTAGATGTATTAGTAAAAATGGGAGCAAGTATAGTAGATATTAATCTTGAATACAGTAAGTATTCTATCCCAACTTACTATATCATTTCATCAGCTGAAGCTTCATCTAATCTTTCAAGATATGATGGAATGCGTTATGGATATAGGGCAGATGCTGATAATATAGAAGATATATATGTTAAATCTAGAACTGAAGGATTTGGTAAAGAGGTTAAAAGAAGAATAATGATAGGAACATATGTTTTAAGTTCAGGATTTTATGAAGCGTATTATAAAAAAGCATCTCAGGTAAGAAGATTAATAAAAAATGATTATCAAAAAGCATTTGAGAATGTAGATGTAATAATAACACCTACAACACCTAATGTAGCATTTAAAAAAGGAGAAAAATCAAATAATCCTATAGAAATGTATTTATCTGATATATATACTGTTTCAGTATCACTTGCAGGACTTCCAGCAATTTCTGTACCAGTAGGATTTGTAGATAAATTACCAGTAGGAATGCAAATAATTTCTAACTATTTTAGAGAAGATTTATTATTAAATGTTACACATAAATATGAGATGGAAAGAGGAAAGATTGATTATGAAAGAGTATGATATAGTAATAGGTCTGGAAGTTCATTGCCAATTAAAAACTAAAACTAAAATATGGTGTGATGCTGATGCAAATTATGATGAAAAAGATCCTAATACTTGTATCTCTCCAGTGTCAACAGGTCAACCTGGTGCTCTTCCTAGATTAAATGAAGAAGTTTTAGATTATGCTATTAAAGCGGCACTTGCTTTAAATTGTGATATTAATAAATTAAGCTATTTTGATAGAAAAAACTATTTTTATCCAGATTCTCCTAAAAATTATCAAATTACACAATATTTTAAACCTTATGCAGAAAATGGTTATTTAGAATTTAAAAGAAATGATAAAGATGTTAAGGTTGAAATAGAAAGAATACAAATAGAAGAAGATACGGCTAAAAGTATACATACAAAACATGAATCTATATTAAACTTTAATAGAGCAAGTATACCATTAATAGAAATAGTTACTAAACCATGTATTACTAATCCTCAAGATGCATATATATATTTAAATAATTTAAAGGAAAGAATTAAATATACTGGTGTAAGTGATGTAAGTATGGAATTTGGTTCACTTAGATGTGATGCCAATGTATCTATTAAAGAAAAGGGTTCAGATAAATTGGGAACTAGAACTGAAACTAAGAATTTAAATTCGTTTAAAGCTGTTGTAAGGGCTATAGAATATGAGGCAAACAGACAAATGGAATTGATAGAAAGAGGAGAAAGAGTAATTCAGGAAACAAGGCTTTGGGATGATGAAAAGGGCATAACAAGAGCTATGAGAAATAAGGAAGAAGCTATGGATTATAGATATTTTCCAGAACCTGATTTACCGCCAGTAATAATTAGTGAAAAAAGAATAACTAGATTAAAAGAAGAAATGCCTGAATTTGCTGATGAGAAATTAGCAAGATTTGTAAATGAATATAATATTTCTGAGGTTGATGCTGGAAATTTAGTTACATCTATTAATCTTGCAAACTATTTTGAAGAGCTAGTTAAGTTTTCAGGAGATCCAAGACTTTCAACTAACTGGATGTTAACAGAAGTATTAAGAGTACTTAAAGAGCAATATATTAGTATAGATAATTTTAGTATAAGTAGTGAAAATTTAGCAAAATTAATTATTTTATTAAAATCTGGAACAATAAGTTCAAAAATAGCTAAAGAAGTATTTGAAATAATGCTAAGTGATGATAAGGATCCTAATATAATTGTTAAAGAAAAGGGTATGTTACAAATATCTGATGAGGGAGAAATAGAAAATATTGTTAAACAAGTAATTTCTGAAAACCCTGAATCTGTTCAAGATTTTTTAAATGGTAAAGATAGGGCTATTAAAGCTTTAATGGGACAGGCTATGAAAATATCTAAAGGTAAAGCGAATCCTAAATTAGTTCAAGATTTATTAATAAAAAATATGAAATAAGGTAAATATATGAGTAAATTAGATAGATGGTTTTTAAAAGAAAAAAATAAAAGAAGAGTATACTTTACATTTTTCTTTTTATTTCTATTGTTAGTAATAGTAAGATTGTTTTTTTTACAAGTATTACATAGAGATTTTTCATTTGACGTTATTACACCTATAAGGTCATATATTAAAGAAATAAAAGCTAAACGTGGTTCTATCCTTACTAGTGATAATTTAGAATTAGCTGTTGATTTAGAATATCAAGGTATAGTTGTAGATCCGACATTATTTAAAGATAGAGAAGAAATAGAAAAATTTGTAAAGATTATTAATAAAGTAATACGAAATATTAAAATTGAAGAAACTGTTAATAAAATTTTTGAATTAAAAGAGAAAAATAAGAAATATTATGAGTTTAAAAATGTATTAGTTAACGTTGCTCAAAAAGATCAAATTGATGAATTACTTAAAGAAGCTAGAAAAAAAGATAGAGAGACTTTTAATGCAAGATTTGTCTACTTTACTAGAAAATTTAAAAGAGAATATATTAATAATTCTGTATTTGAAACTATAGTTGGTTTTCTTAATAATGAAGAAAATGGTGTATATGGAGTAGAACATAGATACAATAAAATGCTTAAAGGTGAAAATGGACAATCAACAGGAACAGCACCTTTTTCAGCATCTTTAGCAGAGTATACATTACCATATTTGGTAGATGAAAAAATAGTTAAAAAAGCAAAAGATGGAGATAATGTAGTATTAACTATAGACTCTTTATTACAATACTCACTTGATGATATTTTAAAAGATGCACATGATAAATTTGAAGCAACTACTACTATGGGTATAGTAATGGAAAGTGATACAGGAAAGATAGTTGCTATGAGTTCATATCCTAAAGCATCTAATAGGGCAGAAATAAAAAATCATAATATTACTTCATTATTTGAGCCGGGTTCTATATTTAAACCTTTAACTATATCAATGGCTATGAATGAGGGATTAATTAATGAGAATACATTAATACATTCTGATGGATATATTAAGGTAAAAAATAGAATAATAAGAGATCATGATGAGAGTACTAAAGGAACATTACCAGTATCTAAAATAATGGTACATTCAGGGAATGTAGGTTTAGTAAAAATATCACAAATGATGACCCCTGAAGTTTTTTATAACTATTTATCAAAATTTGGGTTAGGTATGAAAACAGGTATAGATACATCTTATGAAACTAGTAGTAATTTAATGACTTTAAAAGAATTTACAGAAGTTAGAAGATCTAATGTATCTTTTGGTCAAGGGATAAATATGACACAGCTTCAAATATTAGTAGCATTAAATGCAACTATTAATGGTGGAGATTTAATAACTCCACAGATAGTAGAAAAAATAGTTGAAAGTGATGGGAAAATAGTTAAAAATTTTGAGACTCATAGTAAGGGTAAAGTAATTAGTGAAAATGTAAGTAATAAGATAAAGAAAATACTTGAAGAAGTAGTTTCAAGTGGTACTGGACGTGGAATAAAACTTGATGGGTATAGAATAGGTGGAAAAACAGGTACAGCTCAAAAAGCAGGACCTAGGGGATATGAAGCAGGAAAATACTTTTCATCATTTTTCACATTTTTTCCAGCTAATAAACCTAAATACAGTATATTAATTACTGTAGATGAACCACGTGGAGAATATTATGGAGCATCAGTTGCACTACCACTTGCTAGAGATATTTTAGATAAGATAATAAAGTATAAAAATGTTAATCCAAGTGAGAAAGTAGTACAAAATATTTCTGAATTAGAGGTTGTAGAAATTAAGGAAAATAGAAATAAGAAAATAGAAGATATTAAAAATGAATTTTCTATGAATATTATGCCTAATTTAATAGGAGTAACTAAGAAAAATTTATTAGAATTAGGCATAGATAAATATGCTGTTTCCATTACAGGTAATGGAAAGGTAATAAAACAGTATCCAGAAGCTGGAGCAAAAATTAGACCAGGAGATAAAATTAGATTAGAATTAAGATAATAGAAAGGGGGAATGAAGATGTATTATCAGATATATGTAAAAAAATATATTAACACATATACTTATGAATCTGACTTCCCTTTAGATATAGGAACTTTTGTTGAGATTAATTTTAGAAATAAGGAAGTATTAGGAGTAGTTATTAGAGAAACTAAGAAAGAAGAAATAGGTGATTTTAAAATTAAAAAAATAAATAGAATCATGGAAAATATGGTTAAAATACCAGAAAGCATATTAAACTTAGCTATATTTATTAATTCATATTACATAACTGATTTTAATGCTAGTTTTAAGATATTAGGACCTTATGAGAAAATGTATAAGGAAAAATTATTAGAAATAGAAAAAAAAGAAGTAGTTATTAATAATAATGTAGTTTTAAATGAATATCAACAAAAGGCTTATGAAGAAATATTAAATTCTGATGAAAGTATTTTTCTATTACATGGAATAACAGGTAGTGGAAAAACAGAGATATATATTAAGTTAATAGAAGAGGCACTTAGAAAAGATAAATCAAGTATATTCTTGTTACCTGAAATTTCTTTAAGTTCACAAATGGTTAAAGGTATAAAAAAAGTATTTGGTAGTAGTGTAAGTTTAATTCACAGTAAAATGAGTCCATCAACTAAACTTAAAGAATGGCTTAATATATATTCTGGTAACTCAAAGGTTATACTAGGTGCAAGATCAGCACTGTTTTCTCCTGTTAAGAATTTAGGATATATAATAATAGATGAAGAGCATGAAAATACTTATAAACAAGAGGATAATGCAAGATATCATAGTAGAAATGTAGCTATAAAAAGGGCTATGCAAGAAGGAGCAAATGTCATATTAGGAAGTGCAACTCCTTCATTTGAAAGTTATTATCTTGCAAAGAAAAATTTGTTTAAATTAATTACTTTAAATAAAAGATTTAATAATATGGATTTACCAGAAATGGAAGTAGTGGATTTATCTAATGAAAAATCTATGTTATCTGAAAAATTACTTCAAAACATGAAGGATGTATTATCAAAAGGGGAACAGGTCATATTAATATTAAATAGAAAATTACATTCACTATTAGTTAGATGCATAGAATGTAAAGAAAAAATGACTTGTCCAAAGTGTAGTGTTAATCTAAGGTATTCAAAGTCTAAAAATATTTTAGAATGTTCACATTGTGAATATAGAAGGAAGATGTATGATATTTGCCCTTATTGTAATAGTAAAAACTTAGAATTTTTAGGTGTAGGAATAGAAAAATTAGAAGAAGAATTATCAGAATTATTTGGTAGTGAAAATATACTTAGAATGGATTCAAGTACTATGACAAGTCAAAAAGATTTTGACAGGGCATATAAAGAATTTGGTGAAAATAAGTATCAAATAGCTATTGGAACACAGATACTTGCTAAAGGGTTCCATTTTCCTAATGTTACCTTAGTTGGAGTAATTAATACAGATCAATTATTATCTTTAAGTGATTTTAGAGTAGGAGAAAAAACTTATCAACTTGTAACACAATCAGCAGGTAGAGCAGGTAGAGGTAATAAAAAAGGTAAGGTAATACTTCAAAGTTATCTTCCTGATTCAAAATTAATAAAATCAATAGTATCAGGAGATTTTGAAGGGTATTTTGAATATGATATACATATAA
The DNA here is from genome assembly GCA_001612575.1 of Streptobacillus notomytis. Classification (GTDB taxonomy): domain Bacteria; phylum Fusobacteriota; class Fusobacteriia; order Fusobacteriales; family Leptotrichiaceae; genus Streptobacillus; species Streptobacillus notomytis. The sequence goes on along the minus strand of LJRV01000092.1, from coordinate 42,363 downwards.
GGAGATTACTTAATTTACCACCTTTTAGTAGAATGATTAAAATAATAGTTTCTGATAAAAAAGAAGAAAGAGCATTAAAGGTAATTAAAAAAATATATGAAGATATTACCAAAAATTTTGCAGAAGTATCCCATATTGAAAAAGCCCCAATATTTAAAATAAATGATGATTTTAGATATAATATATATATCAAAAGTAATAAAAATGAAATAGCAAAAAATAGAAAATTACTTTTTGCTATAAAAGGATCAAGTAATAATATAACAAGAATTTTAGTTGATATTGATCCTCTAACCTTATATTAGAAAGTAGTGATAAAATTGAACATTTACGTTTATGAAGCACCAATTTTAAGAAAAAAATCAGATGAAGTTGTTGAATTTAATGATGAATTAAGAAATACATTAGATGAGATGATTAAAACAATGAGACTTGCTAATGGGATAGGTCTTGCTGCTAATCAAGTTGGGATAGATAAAAGGTTTTTTGTTTTAGAAGTAGATAATGAAATAGTAAAGGTAGTAAATCCAGAAATATTAAGCTTTGGAGAGGAAATGGTAGAATTTCAAGAAGGTTGCTTAAGTATACCTGGTATATTTAAAAATGTATTAAGACCTGAGATTATAACTGTAAGATATCAAGATGAGAATGGTAATATTATAGAAAGAGAATTAAATGGACTTAAATCACGTGCATTCCAGCATGAATTAGATCATATAGATGGAATATTATTTATAGACAGAATAAGTCCTATGAGTAGAAATCTTATCAGAAAAAAATTAGAAATTATGAAGAAGAATGGTAAACCAAGAGAATTTTAGGGGTGAGAAATGAAAACAATATTTATGGGAACGCCGGATTTTGCAATAGAAACTTTAAAATACTTACATAAAAATACAGAACTACTAGCTGTTTTTACCAAAATAGATAAAGTTAATGCTCGTGGAAATAAGATAGTTTTTTCTCCTGTTAAACAATATGCATTGGACAACAATATAGAAATAGTACAACCTAAAAGTTTGAGAACTGAAGAAACATATGAGATATTGAAAAAATATAATGCAGATTTAATAGTTGTAGTGGCATATGGAATGATAATACCTAAAAATATTATAGATCTTCCAAAATATGGTATAATAAATGTACATTCTTCATTATTACCTAAGTATAGAGGAGCAGCTCCTATACATGCAGCAATATTAAATGGTGATGATAAAACAGGTGTATCTATAATGTATATAAATGAAAATCTTGATGAGGGAGATATAATTTGTAGACTTGAAACTGAAATATTAAAAGGAGATACTTTAGGTAGCTTACATGATAGACTTAAAGTTTTAGGAGCACTTGGAGTAAAGAATGCTATAGAAATGATGAAAAATAATACAGTAAAAGCAACTAAACAAGATCATAGCTTAGCGACTTTTGTAAGACCTATTAAAAAAGAAGAAACAAGAATAGATTTTAGTTTAGATAGTTTGACTATATTTAATAAGATTAGAGGATTGAATCCTTTTCCTGAAGCTTTTACTACTTTAAATGGAAAAGTTTTAAAATTGTATAGTTCAGATATTATAGAATATATTGGAGATGAAAAACCAGGGACTGTAATAGATTTAACGAAAGAAGGAATAGTAGTTAAAACGGGAGATGGAGCTATAGTAATTAAGGAGCTTAAATTAGAAGGGAAGAAGAAACAAAGTTCATTAGATTTTATTAATGGGAGACAAATAAATAAATTAGATGTATTGAAGTGAGGAGGATTTTAATGTCAAAAAAATACAGTGCAAAAGAAATTTCAGGTCGGATAATTTCAAGACTTACTTTGTATCTAAGTGTTTTAAAAGATTTAGAAAAAATACAATCAGAAGTTAATTCTATAGAATTATCTAAAAAGATGAATACTACAGCAGTGCAAGTAAGAAAGGATTTTTCTACATTTGGACAATTTGGAGTAAGAGGTAAAGGATATAACATTAATGCTTTGATTGGAGAAATAGAAAGTATATTAGGTATAGATAAGGAAAATGAGGTAATCCTTTTAGGATATGGTAATGTAGGTACTATGATAGCACGTAATACTGATGTTTTAGGTAAAGGATTTAAATTAACTGCAATATTTGATATAGATCCTCAAAAAATTGGTAAGGAAATACCTAATTTAGATATTAAAGTTACTGATGCTAAAAAATGTAAAGAATATATTAATGAAAATAATGTACATACTGTAATCTTAGCAGTAAATAGTGAATTTGCTCAAGACACAGCTGATGAACTAATAGGTGCAGGAATACAGGCAATACTTAATATGACAGATTATAAATTAGAATTAACTACTAATACAGCAGTTGTAAATGCTGATATTTCTGCTAAATTAAAAGAATTAAACTTTTGGAGAATAAACCCAGAATTAAGAGGAGGAATTAATTTTGATTAAAAGTATGTTAGATGGCATTCATGTATCAAATATACTATATGATAAATTAAAAATAGAATATCAAATCTTAGTTAAAAAAATAGGAAGAAAAGCAGGTCTTGCATTTATTAGAGTAGGTAATGATAAAGCTTCTATTATATATCTAAAGAATAAGGCAAAAAAATGTTATGAATTAGGAATATATCAAGAAACAATAATTTTTGAAGAAAATATATCTGAAATGGAACTAATATCTGAAATAAATAAATTAAATAATGATGAAAAAATTGATGGTATATTATTACAACTTCCATTACCTTCACATATTAACTATATCTCAGTTATGTCAGCCATAAATCCTAAAAAAGATGTAGATGGATTTCATCCTGAAAATGTGGGTAACCTATTATTTAAAGATAAAGGAATTTATTCTTGTACACCACAAGGTATAATGGAATTACTCAATTACTATAACATTAGTATAGAATCTAAAGATGTTGTAATTATAGGTAGATCAAACATAGTTGGAAAACCACTTGCATTAATGCTTATTAACGAGGGAGCAACAGTTCAGGTATGTAATAGTAAAACTAAGGATCTATTCCATAAAGTAAAACAGGCAGATATATTAATTAGTGCTACAGGAGTTCCAAGATTAATTAAAGGTGAACATATTAAAGATGAGGCAGTGGTTATAGATGTAGGTATTTCAGAATTTGAAGGTAAAATTTCAGGTGATGTTGATTTTAAAGATGTTATTGAAAATTCTAAAGTTAGGTACATTACACCTGTCCCAGGTGGAGTTGGACCTATGACTATTTATTCTTTAATTAAAAATACTATTAGGGCATTTGAGCTTAATAATATATAATTGAAAAAAAATATATGATATGATAAAATTAATTATAATATTTTTTAAAAAGGAGATGTATTAAGATAAGTATTAATATTATAGTAACTTTTTTAATAATTTTATTATTTTTTTCTATACTAAGTGCTTTTAATACAAGTTTTATGTATATTAATTATATAGAAAAAAATTATTTAAAAGAAGTCGAAGAGGATAATAGAAAAAAAGTAGCAAAATTTTTGGAAAAATTAATAAGATACAAGGTAACATCTGATATTTTAAACATAGTATTAATAACTATGTATTTAAAAATTATTATTTTTAATGTAGGAAGATTTTTTAATTTTAGTATACTATTTTTTGCTATAATTATATCATTATTAATACTACTTCAGATTTTTATAAAAGCAATATCTAAGATAGATGTATATAAGACATTAATAAATACTATAGATTTTATTGATGTATTAATGATAGTTTTATTCCCGTTTGTATTAATAGTAGAAAGTATATATATGAAAATTAATAATATATTTAGTGATGGTAAAAATAAAGAAGAAAGAGATCTTACCGAAGAAGATATTAGAAATATTATTAATTATGCAGATAATACTGAAGTTGAAAAAGAAGAAAAAGAAATGATACATAGTATATTTAATTTTACCGATACTACAGTTAAAGAAATTATGACTCCAAGAACTTCTATAATAGCCTATGATGGTGAAGATATTTTAGATAATGTTTGGGATGATATAATAGAGCATGAGTTTTCACGTATACCATTATATAATGAGAGTATAGATAATATTTGTGGTGTTATGTATACTAAGGATTTATTAAAATGTAATGATAGAAATATTAAACTTAAAAATTTAATGAAAGATATAGTATATGTTCCAGAAACAGTAACGCTTACATATATGTTAGAGTTTTTTAGACAAAAACAACAACATATGGCTATAATTATAGATGAATATGGTGGAACATTAGGATTAATAACTATAGAAGATTTACTTGAAGAAATAGTAGGGGAAATTAGAGATGAATATGATATAGAAGAAGAAAATTTTAAATCTATATCAAAAAATGTATATGAACTATTAGGAGAAACTTTAGTTGAAGAGATTAATGAAAAATATGATTTAGATATAGAAGAATCTGAAGAATATGATACTATTTCAGGATATATACAATATAAGCTTGAAAGAGTAGCAATAGAAAATGATAAGGTTATAAATGATGGTTATATAATACAAGTTTTAAAGGTTGATAATAAGAAAATAGAAAAAGTAAAGCTTATTATCAAAAGATAGGAGCGAAAATGAACAAATTAGAAATTCAAAAATTAGATGAAATGATTAGAAGTATACCTGATTTTCCAGAAAAAGGTATAATATTTAGGGATATTACTACTGCATTAAAAGATAAAGAAGGATTAAAACTTATAATAGAAGATTTCACTAATAGATATAAAGATAAAGAAATTGATTATGTGTTAGGTGCTGATGCCAGAGGATTTATTTTTGCATCTGCAATAGCATATAATATAGGTGCAGGATTTGTTCCAGCAAGAAAAGCAGGTAAATTACCAGCTGAGACTGTAAGAGCTGAATACTCATTAGAATATGGTAAAAGTGTTTTAGAAATTCATAAAGATGCATTTGAAAAAGGTGCGAAGGTTTTAATAGTTGATGATTTATTAGCTACTGGTGGAACTGCAAAAGCTATGTTAGATTTAGTAGAAGAATTAGGGGCAGAAGTATATGAATTAGCGTTTCTAATAGAACTTGTAGACCTAAAAGGAAAAGATATATTAAAAGGAAAAGAAATATATTCTATATTAAAATTTTAATTAAAAAAACACCTAAGGTGTTTTTTTATTTTGAAAATTTATTCAAAAATATCTGCAAGCTTAAATAATAAACAAACTTGTAATATAAATGTTATAGATAATATTAATATAGATTTTAAAGAGAATTCTATTATAAATAAAGGGATAATATTAAGTATTAATGTATATGGTAATAAATTAAGTATCATTTCTAATAAGTATTCAAAATTTGTTATTTTTAATAATGCTTCCATCATTTTATCACTCCATCGTTTTATTTTTATAACACTAATATAACATATTTGTTTTAAAAACGCAACAATAAATTTAAAAAAATAAAAAAATGTTGCTTTTTTCTAACTCTAATGATATAATATGTTATATTATTAAAGCTGGAGGGAAGTTTATGATGGATCTAGGACAAACTTTAAAGAATGCCAGAGAAAGAAAAGGATATTCATTAAGGGAAGTTGAAGGTAAATTAAATGAAAAAGGAATAAGTTATGCACATACTAATATAAAGAGAATAGAAGATGGTGAAAATAATAAGACATCTATAAAAGTTTTGGCAGGACTTTGTGAAGTTTATTCTTTAGATAAAATAAATATCATGAATTTAGCTGGTGCTAACATAGAAGAATTTGTAGAGTTAAATGATATAGTAAAAAAAGCGACTTTATTCTTTAATGATAAAAATGTAGATGAAGATGATAAAAAGAAACTTTTAGAAGTTATGAATGAAATGTTCTATAAATCTAAATTTGATAAATAACTTAATGTCTTAAAACTAGTTTAGAAAGGTTTTAAGACATTTTTTATTTGAAATCTATTAAATTTTAAATAAAAATATAGTTTCAGTTTTTTAATTAAAGTTGTAATAATATGATTAGAGAATTTATTCACAAAGCTAGATTTTATGAAGTTTATGATACTTTATTAATCATTGACAAAAAGGTCAGGGGGGGGGGTATAATTAACTGAAAACAATGAAAGATATTAATAATAAATATAGGAGGAAAGATGTCAAAGTATAATATGATAAGCTTATTAGCTATAGGAGTAGCATCATTAAGTGCAGAATACTACGTTAAAAACGATAGTAAAACAGAATTTGGTTATGAAAATGCCTTTACCAAAAAAGCATCAACAGAATTAAACTGGGGAGGAATATTTGGTAAAAACAAAGAAGTATTTACATTTGTAGGAGGTGAAGTAAACTTAGATAAAGATACTAACTTTGGAGGAGAAATCCTTTTAGGAATAAATGTAAAAAAAGCAATAACAAAAGATATAGGCTTAATATTAAATGCAGCCTATCAATATAATGATAAAGCAATGAATAAGAAAGCCTTTGAAGAAAATATAAGAGAAGTATTAAAAAGTAGAGGAGAATGGAAAGAAGAAATAGAAAAAGACAAATATAAACTAAAAAGATATTACCGTGGACAAGGATTAAGATTTAAAGGAGAAGAGACTTTATTTTCAGGAGTAGTAGATTATAACCATAAACTATTTAAACTACAAAGTGGAGTAATATATACAGCAGGATATGCAGCAAATTCAAATAATAGATTAGAAAGCTTTTTAAATTTAAAGACAAATAAATCAAACTATGATATAGAGTTAGACATAGATCATAAGTTTAAGTATGAAAGACCAGACACAAATAAAGACAACGGCACTTATTCAAAAGGAGGAAGATTAAACATAGAATTAAGTGCAAGAGGTAATGTAGGAAATTTAAAGACATATAATAAGGGTATAGTATATTTAGGGACAATAATACCAAGTAAGAAGGATTATCAAATAACAAGTGAGAATGAAGTTAAATATACTATTAATAACTTTGAGCTATCAACAGCCTTTAATAATAAGTTAGCCTTTAGACAAGTAGATAAAATAAATCCTGATAAATTAAAGATAAGATTACAACCAGAATTAAAACTAGGATTAAAGTATGCTAATAAGAATATAGACTTTGAAACAAATGGGCTAATAAAGGGTAGGGTAGATCTTAAGAAAGAAAAACAGAAAAAAATAGAATTAGAAATGGATGAATACAAGAAAAATAATCAAATAACATCTAATAATACAGACATTAAAAAAACAATCTCTAATATATATGTTGATAGTAGAGCAGGATATAAATTAGGGGCTTTCAACTTTAGGTTAGCAGGAAGATATGTAGGGGTAGTAAATATTAAAGATAATGCTAGTGAAATTGAAGCATATAACCAATATGCCTTTGTAGGACCAGGAATAACATATGAGAGTAAGGTAAAGGAACTTAAATTAAAACATAGTTTTGATATAAGATATGAGATAGGGTATAAGGATAAGAAGACATTTAGTGTAATAAACTTTTGGAGTGATAATAGACAAGAGTATAAGGTAAATGATAAGTTATCATTAAAGGGAGAGGTAAACTTTACAAGTTCAAATAGATTCTCATTTATAGACAAGAACTCAGATAAAAATGAAATACTATTATTAGCAGACACAAAGGGGACAGTAGAATACAAACTAAATAACAAAACAGACCTTACTTCAACACTAGGGTTAAAGACTATATCACTGTTTAAAGAACATAACAATAATAATGGTGGTAATATGAATAAACATGGAGATGAAAGTTTACACTTAGATGTAAAATATGCATTTAAGGTTTCAAATGAAAATAAGGTAACATATGAATTAAATAATAATATAGATATAGTAGGTAGAATAGATACAAGTTTTGCATATGGATTAAAATCAGATAAGTTATATGAGAGTTTAACAATGATAAAGAGAGAAAGAATAGGAGAAGATGGGATAATAACACATACAGAGGGAGATCTTAAGAAGATAACAGAAGAAGAGACATCATTTGGAAAAGATAACAAAGCAATCTTATTAATATCACCGAGTGCAGAATTAAGTTTAAAATACTTAAATGATAAGCTACATGTTAAGCCAAGCTTAGGGGTAGATGTAAGTGCTAAGGTAGGTAAGGATAAGAGTAAGTTAGAATACAAAGCAGTAAATGTAAAAGCAAGATTACAAGTGGAATATAGATGGTAGAGAGGGGCTAGATAATGAAGGGAATAAAGACTTTAACATTATTATCTATAATGATGGTTAATATATCATTATCAGATAATATAGAAACTAATGCATTAATATTATCATCTAAGAGAAGAAACACATCTATATCAAAGAAAGCAAATGAAATAAAGAAAGTAAATGAAGTAAAAGAGGAGGATGACTTCTTTAACTTTAGTAAGGCAAAGAAGATAGAGTTGTTATTAAAGGTTAATAGTGAGAGTACTATTTTAAGTACAAGGAATATGTTTTTAAAGAATGAACTTTATGGTTCTGCTAAAATATATGAATTTTTAAAATTATCTGGTGGATTGGATTTCAGAGCTAAAACATTTAAACCTCAAAATTACTATGGAGCATTAGGACTAGACTTTAAAGAATTTGGTAGTATAGAGTTAAAATTACATTCTAGTAAGAAATTAGATTTAAAGTATGAGTATGAGAAGAAATTAAAGGATTTAGATATTAATTTAAACACATCATATTCTCTTTTTAATGCAGCTCGTAAATTAGCTGGCACAGATAATGAAATAAGGGTAGAACATCTTTATGCATTAAATGCTAATTTGGGATATAACCTAGGGAATAATTTTAAATTAATAACAGATTTAAATTTAAGTGCATCTACTTGGAAATTACTTAATAATTTTTTTATGTATAATCTTTCAATAGGAGCAGGATTAGATTACAAGAATAATGTATTAGCTGGAATATATATAGCTCATTATAATAAAAGAGAACAACGATTTATAGATGATGAACATAGTACAAATCATGATCTTAATTCAATATATAATAAAGGCTTTAGCTTTAGGGGATATGTGGGATATGAATGGGAGAAGAGGTTAAATGAAAGTAGTAAGTTAGGACTTGTTGGTAAAGTGGGGGCTAATTTAGATAAACAAATCATTAGTGATAGGAGTGAACTTAATGATGATGGTGAGGTGGAGGTTATTAGAGATTGGGGACCAATTACTATAAATAATAACTCCTTTGCAACAATAAGTCCGCAATTAGGATTAAAATACAAGGTTAATGATAACCTTAATATAGAAGTAGAATATGAAGCTAGTATACTATTTCATAAAACTGGATATATAGTAATGGGTAATAAGATAAGAACAGGATTGAAATATACAGGGGAGAAATTAAGTGGTAAATCAATAATAGATGTATTAGATTTAAATTCAAGTTCATCAAATGAGATATTTAAAAAGAATATATATGTAAGAGATAATACAGAATTAAGATTAAGACATGAAAAAAAAGAGAATAATAAACAATTAGCTAGTAATAATCCTTTAATTAAATATGAAGTGAAAAAAGAACTTAATATAGGAGCTTTAATAGGAAAGAATAAAGACCTATTTGTATTCCTTGGTGGAGAAGTAGTAGGAAAAGATTTAAAATACAAAATGGATAAAAAAACTAATTTAAAAACAATTGAAGGACTAGATGGGATAGCTAACATTGGATTAAACTTTAAAAGGAAGTTAAATAAGAATATAGAGCTTACATTTAATGGAGGATACCAACATAAAGGTGGAATGGAGGCAAATGTAAAAGAGGGGTTAAAGTTAAGAGGATTATGGGATAAGAAATATGAAGAAGATGAAATGGCAAGAAAAGAGTTTTATCATTCACAGGGATTAAGATTTAAAAATGATGAGGTATTAATATCAGGAGTATTAGATTTAGATTATGAGACAACTAAATCAAAGATAGGTATAATATATTCTGCTGAAGAACTAGTATATGAGAAAAGTAGGTTTGAAGGGTTCTTAAATCTAAATCAAAGATTAGGTAATTTTAACATAAATGGAAATTTTAATTACAAACTAAAAGACATACATGAAGTATTAGATAGAATGGGTAGAGTAAAGGGAGATGTATCTTTATCAGGAAAAGTAGGAAATTTAGAAATAATAGGGAAAACATATGTACACATAGGTTCTATAATAAGGAGTGATAAGGATAGAACATTTGGAGGAGAAGGAAGTTTAGTATATAAAAACAGAAATATTAATTTAAAGACAACTTTAAAACATGAAACTATGTATGATTATAGTGAGAATGAAAGTAAAGAGATATATAGTAAACCAAGACCTAAAAAAGACAAGACTAATAGCTTGGTTCAAAAAGAAGAGTTTTTATTTAATTTAGGATACATCAATAAGAATATTGAACTTAAATCAAATATTAAAGTAAGAAGTAAAATATTAACAGATATTAAAAATGGAATTAAAATAGATACTAATAAATATAATAAAAATGATACAAACAATAAGAACAAAGATTTTACAGTCTTATTAGCTTACACAGATAATGAGTTAAATACAAAGCTAGGAGATATTACTTTAAGACTTTCATCAAAATATAGATACAATATGGATATGAATGATAGTAAAAAATTAACACATAAACATTTAGGATTAGTAGGAGTAGGAATAACATATGATAGAAAAACAAATAACTTAATGTTAAAAAATAGTATAGATGCAAGATATTTAATATCATATTCTGATAATGAGGATTATTCTATAATAAATGCATGGATGGATAATAATGTAGACTATAGAGTAAACAATAATTTAAGATTAAAAGGAGAACTAAACTTAACTAGTTCAAATAAGGTTAAATTATTAGAGAAAAAAGGAATGGAAATATTAGCTTTAGGAGATTTAAAAGGTATAATAGAAGCTAATTTAAGTGATAAAGTTGAGTTTAAGAATGAAACAGGATTAAATGCAATAGTATTATTTGACTTTAAAAATGGAAATAATTCTATATCAAGTTCTTCAAAACAACAAAGTCCAGTATTAAAAGAATTGTTATTAGACCCTACTCATAGTTATAAGGTGTATAATAAAAATAGTTTAGGTTATGAAATAGTAGATGGAATAAAGTTAATAAGTAATTTAGAATTTTCATATTTAAGTGGGTATAAATCAGATAAGTTATACAGTGTATTAAAAGATATAAAAAGAAAATTAATGGATGAAAATGGAATAATAGGAATAGGGAATAATGAAAAGAAAAAAATAGAAGAAGAAAAGTCTAAATATGAATCTAAAAGTGGCTTATCAGTAATAGCAATAAAACCTGGTATAGAGGGAGAATTTAAAATTTTAAATGATAGATTAACTGTAAAACCAAAAGTAGAAGTTCAAGTAAACTTTACTAATGATTCATATCCAACATACAAGTATAAATCAACAAATGCAAAAGCAATATTAAATATTGACTATAAGTGGTAATATTAAAGGTGTTTAGGGTAAAACTTAAACATCTTTTTAATAAAATTAATACATGTATCAATAATCAAGAAAATTTACAATAAATAGTTTTTAATTTTAATTGAAAAAATATATAAAAGAATGTATAATTAAGAAAAAAATAAAAAAATAGAAAAGGTGATTTAAATGGATAAAATAACTAGATTAAAAGAGATACTTGAAAAAAATAGAGCATATCAACATGCAATGACAATTTTATCTTGGGATTTAGAAACTGAAGCACCAGTAAATGCTGCTGTAAGTATATCTAAAACGTTAGGAACTTTAAGCGAACTTTCTTATTTAACATTAGTAAATGATGAAGTAAAAGATATAGTGTACGGTTTAAATTTTGATGAACTTAATGAAATAGATAAGAAATTAGTATTAAATCTAAAAAAAGATATTTTTGATAAAATGAGTAAGATACCTGTAGATGTGTATTCTAAATATTCTGAACTTTCTACTATATCTACTCAAAAATGGGGAGAAGCTAAAAGAAGTAATAATTTAGAAGTATATGCTCCATATTTAGAAGAAATAATAAGATATAATAAGGAGTTTATAAAATATAGAGGATATAATGGGCATCCATATAATCTTTTATTAAGTGATTATGAAAATGAATTGACAGTAGAAATAGTTGATGAATTTTTCAAAAATATTAAAGATGAATTAACACCATTTATTAAGGAAGTAATTACTAAAAAAAGAGAAGAATTAAAAGATATTAAAGCTAGATTTTTATCAAAATCTTACCCTATAGATAAACAAAAGAAATTATCTAAGGAAATATCAGAAATCTTAAGATTTGACTATAACTCAGGTGTTATTAAAGAAAGTGAGCATCCATTTACAACTAATACAAGCAATAAGGATGTTAGAATTACTACTCACTATTATGAAAATGATCCTCTTTCAGCAATATATTCAACTATACATGAAACAGGACATGCACTATATGAACAACAAATATTAAATGTATACCAAGATAATTTCCTAGGTGGTGGAGTATCTATGGGTATACATGAATCACAATCAAGAATATTTGAAAATATGTTCTGTAAAAATGATAGCTTTACTAAATCTTTATATAACTTAATGGATAAATACTTTGGTATGGACATTACATTAGATGAATTTAAATTATTATTAAATGAAGTAAATGCATCACTTATTAGAGTTGAAGCAGATGAGCTAACTTATCCTATACATGTAATGATAAGATATGAATTAGAAAAAGAAATATTTTCTGATTTAGAAAGAAAAGAAAATGCAGAAGATATAGCTAAAAAATGGGCAGATAAATATGAGGAATATTTAAGTGTTAGACCTATGACTTATTCTGAAGGAATTTTACAAGATGTGCATTGGTCTCAAGGTTCATTTGGATACTTTTCATCATATGCATTAGGATCAGCTTATTCAGCACAGATATATAATGCTATGGAAAAAGATATAGACATATCTAAAGAATTAGAAAATAATGAATTTAGTAATATTAATAGTTGGCTTAAGGAAAAATTACATCAATATGGTTCATTTAAAGATCCTAAAGATCTAATATTAAATGCAACAGGAGAGGAATTTTCTCCTAAATACTATGTAGATTACTTAAAAAATAAATTTTCTAAAATATATGAAGTAGAGGTGAAATAATGAATAATAAGAAACTTAAGGCAGAATTTCTTGATTTAGAAATTAAAAGCTTTGCCAGAGAAATGATAGAATTTATTGATGATTCACCTAGTACTTATCATGTGGTTGGAAATTGTTCAACAATATTACTTGAAAATAATTTTGAAAGATTAGAACCAACATCAAAATGGGAATTAAAAAAAGGTGGAAAATATTTTATTAAAAGATCTAATTCATCAATTGTTGCATTTACTATAGGTGAGAAATTAGATGTAAATAAAGGATTTAAAATATTTGGTTCTCATACAGATTCTCCTGGATTTAGAATTAAACCTAATCCTGAGATGACTGTAAATGGATTAATAAGATTAAATACAGAAGTTTATGGTGGACCTATATTAAGCACTTGGTTTGATAGACCTTTATCTGTAGCAGGTAGGGTTATAATAAAAACTGATGATATATTTAGACCAAAAACTATAAAAGTTAAGATAGATGAACCTGTATTAATTATACCTAATTTAGCTATACATCAAAATAGAGAAGTTAATAATGGTATTAAAATAGATAAACAAAATGATATATTACCAATAATAGGATTAGTAAATGAAAATTTTGAAAAAGATGGATATTTAATAAACTTAATTTCAAAGAAATGTAATATTAAAAAAGAAGATATACTTGATTTTGACCTATATGTATATGCAACTGAAAAAGGTTCTTTAGTAGGTGTAAATCAAGAATTTGTATCTGCTCCAAAGCTTGATAATTTAGTTTCAGTTTACTCTGGATTATTAGGATTAGTAGAGGCGGAAAATGCAAATAATCAAATTAATGTATTTGTAGGATTTGATAATGAAGAAATAGGTTCTGCTACAAAACAAGGAGCAGATTCTAATTATTTATCTAATATATTAGAAAGAATAATATATTCACTTGGTATGGATAGAAATACTTTCCTTACTATGCTTTCTTCTTCATTTATTTTATCTGCTGATGGAGCACATGCTGCTCACCCTGCATACCTAGGTAAAAGTGATCCAACTAACCTTGGAAAAATAAATAATGGAGTTCAGCTTAAAATAAGTGCAAATCAAAGATATACATCAGATGGTTTCTCTATAGCAGTGGTAAAACAAATCATAGAAGGAACTGATATTAAAATACAATTTTTTGTAAACCAATCAAATGAGATTGGAGGTTCAACTATAGGACCTATATCATCAACACATTTAGATATAGATTCAATAGATTTAGGAGTTCCTATGTTAGCAATGCATTCAGTTAGAGAATTATGTGGAGTAAGAGATTTATTCTATTTAAAAGAGTTAGCAAAGGAGTTTTTCAGTAAAAATTAAAGCATAAAGGAGATCGATAATTGGAAAGAAGTGATATAATAATTAAAAATATTTCAAAAAGTTTTGGGGGAGATAAAATACTTAAAAATGTAAGTTTAGAAATAAAAAAGGGAGAGTTTTTTTCTATACTTGGACCTAGTGGATGTGGAAAAACTACACTTTTAAGAATGATAGCAGGATTTATTTATCCTGATAGTGGTGAGATTATAGTTAATGGTGAAAGAATAGATAAATTACCACCTGAGAAAAGAAATGTTAATACAGTTTTTCAAAACTATGCACTATTTCCAACTATGTCTGTATATGATAATGTTGCATTTCCATTGAAACTTAAGGGTTATTCCAAAAGTGAAATAGAAAAAGAAGTAAATAAATATTTAGATTTAGTTGGATTATTAGAACATAAAAATAAGATGCCTGAAAATTTATCTGGTGGTCAAAAACAAAGGGTTGCTATTGCAAGAGCCCTAATAGGTAAACCAGATGTATTATTACTTGATGAACCATTATCAGCACTTGATGCTAAATTACGTCAAAAATTATTAATAGAACTTGATAGTATACATGATGAAGTAGGTATTACTTTCGTATTTGTAACTCATGATCAAGAAGAAGCTCTTTCAGTATCTGATAGAATAGCTGTAATGAATAAAGGTGATATTTTACAAATTGGAACACCTAATGAAATCTATGAAAAACCTAAAGATGAGTTTATAGCAGATTTTATAGGTGAAACTAATTTTTTAACTGGAGAAATTACAGAAGTTTATGATAATTATGCAGTTGCAATTTCAGATGAAATTGGAGAATATAAGGTTGAACTTGATAAACCTGTTAAATTAGGAGATAAGGTTAAACTAACTTTAAGACCAGAAAAGATTAAAGTTGATGTTAAACCACCACGTGAAAACTCTAAATACAAAGTATTAAGAGGAGTAGTTGATGAAGTTATTTACTCTGGGTTTCAATCAAAACTATTTATTAAAGTTGAGGGATCAAATAGAATAATTAGAGCATTTGATCAACATAGAGAATTTTTGGAAGAAGAAGAATTATTTGAATGGAAAGAAAAGGTGTATTTCTACTGGAATTATGAAGATGCGTATCTAGTGGAGGTATTATAATGGCACGTAAAAATACATTACAAGAACAATCAACATTAAAATACTTATACTTCTTACCAATTACGATATGGATGAGTATATTTTTTGCAATACCAACAGCAATAATAGTATACTTTAGTTTTTTAAAAAAAGGTGCTTATGGTGGAATAGCAAGTTATACAACCTTTACTTTAAGGGCGTATATAGATATATTTTCATCAAAGGACATATTTAAGATAGTTTTAAAAACTTTAAATCTATCTTTGATAATAACAATAATTACAATACTGGTAGCTATACCTACAGCATATTTCATATCTCGTTCAAAGAGAAAAAATATGTGGTTATTATTAATAGTAATACCTTTTTGGACTAATTTTTTAGTTAGAATATTTTCAATAGTTGCATTGATAGGTAATAATGGTATATTAAATAAATTATTAGTAAAGATATTCTTTTTAGATAAACCGTTAGATTTATTATACAATAGAAATGCAGTAATAATAATATCTGTATATATATTACTACCTTATGCTATATTACCTTTATACACTGCAATAGAAAAATTTGATTTTTCACTAATAGATGCAGCAAGAGATTTAGGTGCAAATAATTTTATTGCACATATTAAAATATTTTTACCTGGAATAAAAAATGGTATAATTATAGCGTTAGTATTAACATTTGTTCCAGCAATAGGGTCATATGCCGTGCCAGATATTGTTGGTGGTACAGATGGTATAATGCTTGGAAATATTATTGCATCAAGAATGTTTAGTTTAAGAGATTGGCCATCAGCATCGGCTATTTCTACCTTATTTATACTTATTACTTCAATGTTTGTATGGTTAGGGATTAAAGCAGATAAGGATGGTGATGAATAATGAATGAAAAAAGAAAATTTTCTTTATTCTTTTTTGTGTTAGTTATGATATTTTTTTATTTACCAATAATAATGTTAATTATTTTATCATTTAATTCAAGTAAAGGTTATGAATTTAAATCATTTTCGTTAAGATGGTATATAGAATTATTTACTAAATCGCCAGGACTTTGGCAGGCTTTTGGAAGAAGTATAATCATAGCTGTATCTTCTTCAACAATTTCAGTAGTTATAGCAATATTAGGTGCTATAGGAATTAAATGGTATAATTTTAAAGTTAAATCATATGTTAAGATATTAAACTATATTCCACTGGTTATACCAGATTTAATAATAGGAGTATCATTACTATTATTCTTTAACATGAATTTTGCTAAAATACCTTTAGGTATGTTTACAATATTTATTGCACACACTACATTTAATATACCATTTTCATTGTTTATACTGATGTCAAGGTTATCTGAATTTGATTTTTCTATAGTAGAAGCTTCAAGAGATCTAGGTGCAACAGAATTACAAACATTAAATAAGATAATATTACCAACTATGATACCAGGTATAATATCAGCATTTTTAATGTCTTTAACACTATCGCTTGATGATTTTGTAATAACAAGCTTTGTTACAGGAAATAATTCTGATACTTTACCTATACAAATATATTCAATGTTAAAATTTGGTGTAAGTCCAACTATTAATGCTTTATCAACTATACTGATATTTGGCACTTTAGTATTAGCATTATCAAGTAGAAAATTACAAAAATATATGTTAAGTTAAGAAGGTTAGTAATAGGTATGTTTTTCATGGTAATTATCTTAGAATATTCATAACAGAGTTGTAATAGATTTTCATATTTAGTATAATTATATTATACAAAGAATAGAAAGGAAATATTATGAGAAAGATTATTTTAACAATATTATCAATGGTTACGATATTTGCTTGTAGTAGTATTAAATCAATGGATGTTGAAAATAAGGATTTTATTCTTGAAACTATAGAATACACTGAAAATAATGTTATAAATACCATAGGCAAAGGAATGGTTTTACAATTTAAATCAAAAAAATTATCAGGTAAAAGTTCTATAAACAACTTTTTTACTTCATATAAAATAGAGAATAATAAATTGATACTAGATGGTATAAATCTAACTAGAATGGCTGGAAGTCCAGAAGATATGGCTTTAGAAAGTGAATATTTAAATGCTTTATCAACTAATAAACATATTAGTAAAAAAGGAGAAAAATTAATACTTGAAGCTCAAAATGGAATGAAACTTGTATATATACAAGAATTAAATAATGGAAGTTTGGAAAATAAGAATTTCAAATTAATTAATAGTGAATTTAAAGAGGCTGAAATTACTATAGGATTTAAAGAAAATAATATTTTTGGTAAGAGTGGAATAAATAGATATTTCAGTAGCTATGAAACTGAAAATAATGTGTTGTTTTTACAAAATATAGGGACAACTTTAATGGCTGGAGCACCTGAACTTATGGAACTTGAGTCTAAATATCTAGGAATGTTAAATAATATAAATGGAATAAAATATGAAAACAAAATATTAACTCTTTATACTAAAGACAATCAAAAATTAATATTTGAAGAAATAAAATAGTAAAGATATATAAAAGGATTAATTTCTGTAATAAGCAGGAATTAGTCCTTTTTTTAAAGTATTAATCGTTGACAAATAATAAGGTGGTAGGTATAATAATTATATATTATACATTAAGTGAGGATTTTATGAGTAGTAGGATATTTCGACTTTGTTTTGGAATGTTGTTTACAACAATAAGTTGTACATCATTTTATGCTGAAGAATATAGAGTTAAAAGTTTAAGAAAAAGTGCAGTAGAATATATACCGTTAAGTAATACTTCAAGATATAGTTTAGGTGTAAACGAAACTTTACAAGAAGTAAAAAAAGCCGAAACACCATTAAATGAAAATGAAAATCCTGTTACTATATATGAACTAATATTAACTAGATATACAAGAAAAAAAGCAAAAGAGAAATACAGTTTCCTACAAGAAAATTCAAATGAAAATTATAGTAATCCAAATGAAGAAGGTGGAGTTTTTAATAATCATGCCTTCGATGTAACAGAAGCATTTATGGACACAGATAATGATGGTTCTGTAAGTGAAGCTGAAAAAAATGTATTTAATAATAAAAATGTAAAAATAAAGTTAGCTAAACGTGATGATAATGATAATGTTATTAATACAGCAGGTATAATAAATATGTCATATAGTATTGTTAACTATAACAGAAATTTTGGATATTTATACAGTAATAGTAGGTATTTAGATAAAATATATCCTAGGGATATAAACTATTTAGAAGATTTTTTAACTAATAGATTAATTGATAAAAATTATGTATATAATGAAAGGTTATTAATAAGTGCTATAGGTAATGGTAATCATAGCACTATAAAAACAGAATTCTTTTCTAATAACATACTTAATATTTATCAAATAATGTCTCCTAATATGCAAGCACTTACTAGAAGTGAGAGTATATTTGTAAAAAATTCTTTTAGAACAAATGAAAAATTGGTAGAAAAATATAAAGATAAGATAAAAACATCATATATAGATTCTGATAATAATCAATATACAGAAAGGTATTTTGATGATCCACAAACTAAAGCCTTATTATTAAGATCAGCTACTGTTGGAGAAAATGGTTTATTGAAACCAGATAATGAACAAGATGAACCTAAATTTGGATCATCATTTTCATCACCAAGGATAGCAAGACTAGCTTATGATATTAAAGAAAAATATCCTTTCTTAACATACCAACAGGTAAAACAGGTAATACTTGGAACTGCAAATCATGATATTAGTGGATACTTAGATGATAATGTAGGTTGGGGTAATGCAAATAGAGAGAAGGCATTAAAAGGACCATCTGATTTCAATGCTGGTCTAATAGATGAAATGAAATATTTTAAGGGAAACTATGATAAAATATTTGATGAGAATGGAAATAGATACTTTTATGTAAATATAAAGAATGGAAAAGAGTATACTTTTGAAAATGATATAGTTAGTGGATTAAAAGGTGATGGAAAAGATACAACAAGTAAAATTGTGAAAATAAAGGGAGTAAAAAATTGGTATGATGGAGATTATTATGCTTTTGATTATGATTACAAAATTCCCAAGGTACTGGAAAGTGAAAAACTATTTTACTCTAATGTAGCCCAAGCAGGACTTAGAAAAGATGGAGAAGGAAAGCTTATATTAACAGGAAAACAAGAATATACTGCTCCTTCACAAGTATTAAATGGAACACTAGTTTTAAAAAATGATAGTAAATCAGATTACACTATAGCTGAAAAAGGAACATTAGTTGTAGAAAATAAAGATGATAAAGAAAGTACTATAAATTTAAAGAATATATATACAGATGGAAAATTAAAGATAGATAGTACTAAAACAAGTATAGATAAACTACATGGAACTTATACATCTGATGTAGAGTTTAGTGGAAAAGAAATAAACATAAAAGAGTTTAGAACAACTGGAGAATATATAGTAAGGTTAAAAGAAGAAGATATTAAAAATAATAATGAAATTACAGGACCTAAATTAGTTATGGAAAATTATCTAAAAGAGGATAGTGACTTTTTAAATAATTTGTCAAACCCCTTTTTAAAACCAGTTGTAATAAATAAGGACAAGATAGTAAGTATAAAGTTTGTGAGTACATTAGAAGAAGAATTTAAAACATTGGATGAAATAGATGAAAATAAATTAAAGGACATACCAAGTTATGATACAAACAAGAAAATGTTCTTTAGTAGATATGGAGTAATGAAAGCTATACCAAGTTCTGTAAAATCAATGTTGTTAAGTTCAAGTAGTTCAGAAGTTAAAAATATATTTACAGATAATTATGCAAGTATAGTGGGGAATATAATAAAAAATGAGATAGATAATAAGTATAATAGGACAAATATAATATTAAATAACTTAGAAAAAGGAAATAGACTATACTTTGATACTTATGTGAGAACTAATATATTAAATGAGGAAAAATTTAGCCCATTTGTAGATAAGAATTATGGAGCAATAATAGGATATTCAAGAAAATTATCAAATGGAAATGTTTTAAATTTATATGGAATATATCAATATGGAAATGTTGAATTTAAAAATAGTGGAAGTAATAAAGCAAGAAGTATAAATAATCTATATAACATAGGTGGAAATGTAAGTGTAAAGTTTCTAAATAATTTTAAACTTAGTGCTGATAATAATATAGGATATAGTAAAAGTGATGTATATAATGAAACAAGTAATACTAATAAAAAGACAAACATATTACATAGTTTAAGTATAAACCCAAGTATAAGACTGGGAATGGAATTTAATATAAACTCTATAAATAGTGTATTAAAATCATATGTAGGTTATACATTTAATTATGTAATAGTATGGGGAAGAAAAGATGAAAGCATTACTTATACTGATATAATAAATGAATTAAGAAATATAGAAATAACAAACTTAATGAATCATAATGTAGAATTAGGAATAGAAATAGATAGTAAATTAAATAAGTATATAAGTGTACATAATAGATTAGTTTTTGATTATAACAGCCTTGAAAATATAAAGTTAAATCAGAGATTATCAGATAATTTACATAAGACAATAGGAAAAGGTTTAGATAAGATAAGTGCAAACTATAATTTAGGTGTAAAATTAAAGGTTATGGATGGTTTAAATGTAATAGGTAAGGCAAATATAAATAGTAAATTAAATGTTGGATTAAATTTGGGAATAGATTACAATTTTTAAATAAGACGGTAGAAGTAAAATCTATCGTCTTTTTTTAAAGATTAAAGTGACATAAATATATGGATGAAAATAGATCTATTTTTTAAAATATTCATTTTATGATATAATTTAAATAAAAAGGTTTAATTATGTTAAATAAGTTTGATGAATTGATTAATGAAAGAAAAGAATTTCAGAAAAGATCAGATAATGTATCTGAAGTAAAAATATTATGTGAAATAGTAAAAATGGTCAAGGATATTTATGGAGAAATGTCTAATGAATATATTTATTATTTAAATGAACTTGGTGGTTCTTCTAAATATATAGGAGAATATGAATTAGGTATTAAAAATTTAAAAGAAGCCCTTTCTTTAATAGAAGTTAGAGAAGGTAAAAGATCTGTTGCTTATGCTACATCTTTACTTAATCTTGCTGAAGTATATAGATTTAGAGGAGATTTAGATAAAATAGAGAGTATATATTTAGAAAGCTTATCTATTTTTGATGAAAATAATATGCAAAAAGAATATATCTATGCAGGTTTATGTAACAATATTGGACTTTTTTATCAAAACTTGGGTAAGATAGATAAATCAATTTCATATCATGAGATAAGCCTTAATATATTATTAGATATGCCAGATCATTTAGTTGAACTTGCAACAACATACAATAATTTAGTTATACCATATAAGGAAAAGGGAGAGCTTAAAAAGGCTTATTCCAACTTAAATAATGCATTAGAAATATATGAAGTTACTTTAGGTAAGGAACATTCTATGTATGGTGCAGCGTTAAATAATAAGGCTATACTTAAGTTTGAAGAAAGGGATTATGTAAGTGCTTTAAATATTTTTGAAATAGCACTAGAAATTACAAGAAAATCTTTTGGAGAAAATAGTTTAAATTACAATAATCTATTATCTAATGTAGAATGTATTAGAGAAATAGTTAATAAAAATCAACAAGTAGTAGAATTAGAGGTTACAAGTGATTCAAAACTTATAGATAAATCAAGAGAATATACTAAAAAATATATTTTACCTAAGATTAAGGAAAAAAATGAGACTTTATTATCTAAGATTACTATAGCTTTAATAGGAGAAGGATCAGAAATAATAGGATGTGATGATGAGTATTCAAAAGATCATGATTATACATTTATGCCTATAATTTTTTTAAATGATGAAGATTATGAAAAACATCATAGAGATCTTGAGGATATATTATTATCTTTACCACAAGAATTTTTAGGTATAAAACATATAAGTAATGATGTAGTAAATGAAAGACGTGGAGTTAAAAAAATAGGAGAGTATATATATAGGTTTATAGGTAAAGAAAATGCTGATTTAAGTATAGAAGATTATAGGAAAATACCAGAACATGCTCTATTTGCATTAACAAGTGGTGAAATATTTTTTTCAGGTAATGATGAATTAACTAACATATTATCTAGATTAAAATATTATCCTAATGTTATTAGAGAAAATAAGATTGCAACAGTATGTACACGTATTGCACAAAGTGGACAGTATAATTATTTAAGATTAATGAAAAGAGAAGATAAAATTGCATCTAATATGGCAAAAACAATCTTTATAGAAAATGTGATACATTTAATATACTTATTAAATTTTAAATACATGCCTTTTTATAAGTGGTCAGCAAGAGGATTGAAAGATTTACCTATTTTAGGTAAGGAGATGGAAAAAAGAATACTTGAATTAATAGATAATACATCATTAGATAAATATCAAATTTCTAATAGAATGGAAGAAATATGCTACTTTCTTGTAGAGGAAATCAAAAAACAGGGTCTAAGTAAAGAAAAAGGATATTTTTTAATAAATCATGCAATAGCAATACAAAAGAGTATAGATGATGAGTTTTTAAAGTTATGGACAGCATTTGAAGATTAGGAGATAATATGGAAAAAGAAGAACTTATAAATGAAATAATAGTTAGAGAATGGGAAATGTTTAAAGTATTAAAAAATACAGGTGGACTTGCAGAATGCCAGAATAATAAACCTGAATTTGAGGTTATGAGAAAAGGGCAATGGGATAATTTGCCACTTAATATACTTAATAGTTATCTTATAGACTTAAAAAAAGCAGAAGAAATAGGAAGAAACTTATTAGAAGAAAAATATATTAGAATGATGGAATTTTCAGCTCCAAAAGAATTTGAAGAAGTTAAACATTTACTACCTTTATTATCACCTGGTATAGAGGTATTAATTAAAAAAATAGAAAAAATATATCTTTCATGGGGTGATGAATTTGAAGGTAAATTCCCTAAATTTTCAAAATTATGCAGACCTTTAAGAAGTGAAGGAGATAAACCTGAAAGAGCTTCTGTACAAACATACCTAAGAGGAGAATTATGTAGTTATTCTTTAAAAACAGTATTGTTTTATTCTGATTATATAGAAGAATGTGTAAAAAAAGGAATTAATTTAATTTATGAAACACATAAAGAAGTTGTGAAAATGAAGGGTTTTGAGTCTATAGAATCAGTAGAAAATGCGCTTGTAATATAGTGATAAAATGTGTTAAAATATTAGATAGAAAATAAAAATTAGGAGGAAAAATGTTAAAGATTACTTTGCCAGATGGAGCACTGAGAGAAGTAGAGAATATGAGTGTTATAGAATTTGCTAAAACTATCTCTACTAGTTTAGCTAAGAAAACTGTTGGAGCCCTCTTTAATGGAACCCAAGTAGATATTACATATAACTTAGATGAAGATGGAATTTTAGAATTAATAACAACTGATAGTCAAAAAGGATTAGAAATTTTAAGACATAGCTCTGCTCATGTTATGGCTGAAGCTGTAATTAGTTTATTCCCTAATACTAAGGTGACAATAGGACCTGCTATAGAAAATGGGTTTTATTATGATTTTGATACAGAAAGACCATTTACTGAAGAAGACTTAGTTAATATAGAAAAAGAAATGAAAAAAATAATTAAATTAAATGAAAAATTTTCAAGAGAAGTTTGGAGTAGAGAAAAAGCTAGAGCTTATTTTGAAAATAAAGGTCAAAGCTATAAAGTAGAAATACTTGATTCACTTGAAGGAGAAGAATTTACTATATATACTCAAGGTAAATTTGTCGATCTTTGTAGAGGAACACATCTTCCTTCAACAGGGTATATTAAAGCGTTTAAATTATTAAACTCTGCAGGTGCTTATTGGAGAGGAGATTCTAATAATAAGATGCTTCAAAGGGTTTATGGTACATCTTTTTATAGTCAAGATGAATTAGATGCATATATAAAACAGGTTGAAGAAGCTGAAAGAAGAGATCATAGAAAATTAGGTAAACAACTTAATTTATTCTTCATAGATGAACATGGACCGGGATTTCCATTTTTCATGCCTAAGGGGACAAGATTATTTAATAGATTACAACAATTATGGAGAATAGAACATAATAAACAAGGGTATGATGAAATTAAAACTCCTATAATGTTAGATAAAGAGTTATGGGAAATTTCAGGACATTGGTTTAATTATAGAGAAAATATGTATGTTTCTGAAATAGATGAGAAAGTTTATGCAATTAAACCTATGAATTGCCCAGGTTCTATAATAGCTTATAAAAATAATTTACATTCATATAAGGATTTACCTTTAAAATATGCTGAAATGGGACATGTACATAGACATGAATTTTCAGGAGCATTACATGGATTAATGAGAGTTAGAGCATTTACTCAAGATGATGCACATGTTTTCTGTACTCCTGATCAAATTAAAGATAGCATTAAAGAAATTGTAAATCTTTATGATAAATATTATAGATTATTTGGATTTGATTTCCATGTAGAATTATCAACTAAACCTGAAAAGGCCGTAGGAGATGCTAAAGTTTGGGAAATTTCTGAAAAAGCATTAGAAGAAACATTAAAAGAATTAGGTATAAATTATAAGATTAATGCAGGAGACGGGGCATTTTATGGTCCTAAGATAGACTTTAAAATGAAAGATTCTATAGGAAGAATTTGGCAAACTGGAACTATACAGCTTGATATGAATTTACCAACTAGATTTAATATGAGCTATATAGGTAAAGATGGAGAAAAACATGAACCTGTAATGATACATAGAGCTATGTTTGGATCTTTAGAAAGATTTATGGGTATATTAATAGAACATTATGCAGGAGCATTCCCTGTTTGGCTTGCACCAACGCAAGTAAAAATAATGACTATATCTGCAGAACAAGTAGAATATGCAACTAAATTACATAAAAAATTGATTGATTTAGGAGTATATGCAGAATTAGATATTAGAGATGAAAAAATTGGGTATAAGATAAGAGAAGCAAATGGAGATCAAAAAATACCAGTTCAACTTGTAATTGGTAAAAATGAAATGTTAGAAAATACAGTAAATGTTAGAAGATTTGGTTCAACTGATAGTGTAACTAAAAAAGCTGATGAATTTATAACTGAATTACTTGATGAAATCAACATAAAATTTTAGTTAATAAAAGGAGAAAAAATGTATAATGAAAGAAATTTAAATGAAAAGATTGAAGCAGGGATATTAGGTTCATATTTATGGATGGGTATAGGACTTTTAATTACTTTTGGAATTATGTATTATTCATTGTATTCTAAAGAACTTGTGAGCATATCTTTTGGTTTACAAAGATTTGCAATATTACTTATGATAGTTATAGCGTTACTTATGAGATATATAGTTGTAAATTCAAGTTCTTTTGTTTTAAAATTACTATTTATAGGATATTCAATATTTTTAGGTATATTACTTATCCCTATAATGTATATTTATGAAATGACATCTATAATTACTTTAATAGGAGCTTCATCTGCTATGTTTGTAGGTATGAGTGCTTATGGATATTTTACAAGAAATAACCTACAAGTTTATTCAAAATACTTATTTGGTGCTCTATTAGGAATAATAGTAATGTCTATTTTAAATGTTTATATATTTAAAAGTAATTCTGGAGACATGTTACTTTCTATGGTAGGGTTATTTGTGTTTGTAATATACACATCAGTAGACACTCAAAGAATTAAAAGTATGATATTAGATGCATATTATGAAGGAGATAGAGAATTAGTAGATAAGGTTAAAATTTTTGGAGCTTTAATGCTTTATTCTGACTTTATTAATATATTCCTTCGTATGTTATCATTATTTGGAAAAAGAAGAGATTAATATATAATTATTAATGAAATGAGAAGGGGAAGTATAATGAAGTCATTTTTAAAATATCCAGGTGGTAAACAAAAAGAAACTGCAATTATAAAAGAAAAGTTACCTAGTAAAATATGTGATTATTATGAACCTTTTATAGGTGGTGGTTCTGTTTATTTATCGCTTGATTTTAATGGCAAATATTATATAAACGATTTATCTGAAGACTTAATAAGTGTATATAATTATATAAAAAATCAAAATAAATTATTCTTTTAGGAATTAGAAAAAATAAATCATAATATAAAACTAAGTAAAGAAATGTCAATGGAAAAGGCATGCGATTTATATATAAAATATAAAAATGGTTTAGAATATTATGATGAATTTTTAGAATGTTTTTTATCTAATATTAAAATAAATGATTTAGATAGTTTGAAAAAAGATATAATTTCTTCTTTAAAAATTAAATTAAAATCAATTGATAAGATAAATAAAGAAGATGATGAAAAAAGAGTAGAAATATTTAAGAATATAAGAAATGGAATAAATTCAGGACTTTATACTTATTATAGAAGATTGTACAATGATTTGAAACATGAAGATAAAAAAGAACTGAAATCAGCAATTTTTTACTATATAAGAGATTTTTGTTTTTCATCAATGTTTAGGTATAATAGTAATGGAGATCTTAATGTTCCTTATGGTGGCATAAGTTATGATAATAAAGATTTAGGTAAAAAATTGAATTTTTAAAAAATAAAGATATAATATTGAAGTTAAAAAGAACTGTAATTGGAAATGAAGACTTTGAAATATTTTTTAAAAATAATAAACCTAAAAAACATGATTTCATATTTTTAGATCCACCTTATGATATTGAATTTTCTACTTATGATAACAATCCTTTTGTTTTAGAAGATCAAATAAGACTTAGAAATTTTTGTAAGAAAACAAAAGCGAATTTTATGTTAATAATAAAAGAAACAGATTTTATTTTAGAATTATATAAAGATTTTAATATAAAAAAATTTGAAAAAAATTATACAGTAAATTTTAAAAATAGAAATAATAAGGATGTAAAGCATCTTTTGATTGTAAACTATTAAACAAATTAAATTTAAAATCAATATGAAATAAAAATAGAACTGCACCCAAAATCTTATGAAAAAGGATTAGTGTGCAGTTTTTGTTTAAATATAACAAGAATTGAAAAACTAATAAAATTGTGTTAAAATATAAAGTAATGAAAAGAGTGGAGTAAGTAATTTTAAAGGACTTTTAGTAAGAGTTTTTTAATGTTATTTGCTCACTCTTATAAAATATTAAAATAGGAGGACAAAATGTTTGATAAAAAAAACTACATCTTAGATGTAGCAGGAAAAGAAGTAAAAATTGAAACAGGAGAAATTGCAAGACAAGCAGGAGGCTCTGTTCTAGTAACTAAAGGAGGAACAACAGTACTTGTTACAGCCACTAGAAGTAAAGAAGTAAGAGAAGGGCAAGATTTTTTTCCATTAACTGTAGACTATATTGAAAAATTTTATGCTACAGGGAAATTTCCAGGGGGATTTATAAAACGTGAATCTAAACCTTCAACAGAAGAGATTTTAATTTCAAGATTAATTGATAGACCAATAAGACCTTTATTTCCAGAAGGATTTTTTAATGCAGTGCATGTAGTAATTAATGTAGTTAGCTCTGATGGTATTAATATGCCAGAAGATATAGCTACTATAGGTGTATCATTTGCTCTAGGATTATCAGATATTCCATTTAGTGGACCTGTTGCAGGTCTTACTGTAGGATATATGAATGGAGAATACATTATTAATCCAGATAAAGAACAAAGAGATAATATGGATATTTACTTATCTGTTGCAGGGACTAAAAGTGCTATAACTATGGTTGAGGCAGGAGCAAATGAAGTAAGTGAAGAAGAAATGTTAAATGCTATTATGTTGGGGCATGAAGAAATTAAAAAAATATGTGAACAACAAGAAATTATTTTAAATACTTTAGCAGTAGAAAAAATGGAATTTAAAGGTATTAGTTATGATGAAAGAGTAACATCTTTTTTAGATAAATACCAAGTTGAATTAAAAAATGCAATTTTAGTGCCAGGTAAATTAGAAAAATATGAGGCTATAGATAATTTATGTGATAGCTTACTTTCTACATTTAAATTAGAAATAGCAAAAGAAATATTATCAAAAGAAAAAACAGAAGAAGAAAGATTGTTAGAATTAATTGGAGAAAATAAAGAAAAATCTATAGATGAGTTAGTTAAAGAATTTAAAAAATACTATCATGACTTAGAAAAGAAAATAGTAAGAGAATTGATAATATTTGATAAATATAGAGCAGATGGAAGAAAAATTGATGAAATTAGACCATTAAATGCTCAAATTGATGTACTTAAAATACCTCATGGTTCAGCTCTGTTTACTCGTGGAGAAACACAAGCTTTAGTTACAGTAACTTTAGGTTCTAAGGAAGATGAACAAATAATAGATGGTATGGAAGGGGAGTATAATAAGAAATTCTTCTTACACTATAATTTCCCACCATTTTCAGTTGGAGAAGCAGGGTTTATGAGAGCTCCAGGAAGAAGAGAATTAGGACATGGTAATTTAGCTGAAAGAGCACTTAAAGCAGTAATGCCTTCAATAGATGATTTTCCATATACAGTTAGATTAGTATCTGAAATAACAGAATCTAATGGTTCATCATCTCAAGCCTCTATATGTGGTGGTTCTCTTGCATTAATGGCAGCAGGTATTCCTATAAGAGGAACAGTAGCAGGTATTGCAATGGGATTAATTAAAGAAGAAGAAAACTTTACAGTACTTACAGATATTCAAGGTTTAGAAGATCATTTAGGAGATATGGACTTTAAAGTTGCAGGAACTAAAAAAGGTATTACTGCTATACAAATGGATATCAAAATAGAAGGTATTAATAAAGAAATAATGGAAATAGCATTAACTCAAGCACATAAAGGAAGAATGCATATTATAGGGGTTATGGAAGCAACTATAGAAGAACCAAGACCAAACTTACCAGAAAATGCACCTAAAATAATTAATTTAAGAATAGATCCAAGTAAGATAGCTGGATTAATAGGACCAGCAGGTAAAATAATTAAATCTATTATTGAAGAAACTGGAGTTAAAATTGATGTTGAAGATGATGGAAGAGTAGCTATATTTGGTGTAGATCAAGAAAAGATGAATAGGGCATTTGAACTTGTAACACAGTATACACTTACAGTTGAATTAGATAAGGTATATAAAGGAAGAATTACTAAACTTGCAAAATTTGGAGCATTTGTTGAAATAGCACCAGGAAGTGAAGGATTATTACATATATCTGAAATATCACATAAGAGAATTAAACAAGTTGAAGATGTTTTAAAAGTTGATGATATAGTTGATGTTAAGGTAATAGCTTTAGAAGATAATAATAAATTTAGTTTAAGTATGAAAGCATTAATAGAAAAGGAAGAAGAAGTTAAAGAAGAAATTTCAAATGAAGGAGAGTAAGACTATGATAAGTAAACTTAATTTACCAAATAAATTAACTTTAATAAGAATATTATTAACACCAATATTAATTTTACTGATGTTATTTAAATATGGTAGTAATCATGCCTCTATTTTAGAAGTAATATTTCTACATATTTTAGTTGTTTTACTTTTTGCAACAATAGCGTTAACAGATTTTTTTGATGGATATATAGCAAGAAGGGATAACTTAGTTACTAATTTTGGTAAATTGCTTGATCCTATAGCAGATAAAGTATTTGTATTTTCAGTATTAATAGTACTTGTTAAGTATAATATACTTTCAATATGGTTAGTATTAATATTACTTATTAGAGAATTTGTTGTTATGGCTATTAGAATGTTAATATTAGAAAATGGTGGTGAGGTTGTAGCTGCAAGTTCAACGGCTAAATTAAAAACTGCTACTCAAATTATAGCATTATTATTCATACTTATTTTCCCTTTTGGTAAGTTTATTAATTCTATAGTTTTATTTCCTTCGGTAATATTTTCTGTAATTTCAATGTTAGAATATTATCAATTAGTAAAAAAATACCTAATGGAGGATATGTAATTGGAATTTAAACAAAGTATAGAAGAAGTATTGAAAAAAGAAAATGTAGATAGGAAATTAGGTCTTAGTGAGGAAGAAGTAAAAAAAAGACTTGAAATATATGGAGAAAATAAGTTAGAGGAAACTAAGAAAAAAACTTTAATTTCAAGATTTATAGACCAATTAAAAGATGTATTAATTTATGTATTAATTATTGCATCAATATTAAATGTAGTAGCACATTATCCGGATGGATTTACAGAAGCCGGAATAATATTAATGGTTGTATTAATTAATGCTGTAGTAGGAGTTATTCAAGAAGCTAAGGCTGAAAAAACTCTTGAAGCATTAAAAAAATTATCATCTCCAAGGGCAGTAGTTAAAAGAGAAGGCAAAATATATGAAATAGACTCTAAATATTTAGTACCTGGAGATATATTAATAATAGATGCAGGTAGATTTATACCAGCAGATTTAAGATTAATAGAAACTCAGAATTTACAGGTTGAAGAATCTGCATTTACAGGTGAATCACATGTGGTAAATAAGGATGCTAAATATATATCAGAAAAAGATAATATACCTATGGGAGATAAGATTAATTTAGCTTATTCATCAACACTTGTAACTTATGGAAGAGGAGAAGGTGTAGTTATTAAAACTGGAATGAATACAGAAATAGGTAAAATAGCTAAAGCTTTAAATTCTGATGAAGATAGCACTACACCACTGCAAAAAAAACTTGATAAATTAGGTAAAACATTAGGATATATAGCAATAATTGTATGTATAATTATATTTGGTTTAGGTGTACTTCAAGGTAGAGGTGCTACTCAAATGATGATTACTGCTGTTTCTCTTGCTGTTGCAGCCATACCAGAGGGATTAGTTGCTATAGTTGCTATAGTACTTTCTACTGGTGTAACTAGAATGAGTAGGAATAGGGCAATAGTTAAAAGATTACCAGCTGTTGAAACTTTAGGTTCTGTTAATGTTATTTGTTCAGATAAAACTGGAACATTAACTCAGAATAAGATGACAGTAGTTAAAGATTATTCTATGGATAATAAAGAATTACTAATATCAGGACTTTCTCTTTGTTCAGATGCTACCGAAACAGTTGGAGATCCAACGGAAATAGCTTTAGTAGTTTATGCAAATAAGCATGGATTAAATAAAGATGATTTAAATATTAAAAATAAACGTGTAAATGAGTTCGCATTTGATTCAGATAGGAAATTAATGTCAACTTTACATGAAAATGGAAATGAATATATTTCATTTACTAAAGGTGCTATAGATAATATTATTTCACTATGTAAATATATTAAGATAGGCAATGAAGTAGTAGAACTTACAGATGAGTATAAGGCACATATTTTAGAAAAAAGTATAGAAATGTCTAATGAAGCTTTAAGAGTTTTAGGACTGGGATATAAGGAAAGTGATGTATACTTAGAAAAGGAAGATTTAGAAAAAGATTTAGTATTAGTTGGTATAGTTGGTATGATAGATCCACCAAGAGAAGAAGTTAAAGCTTCAATATTAACTGCTCAAAAAGCAGGAATTAAAGTTGTTATGATAACAGGTGATCATAAAAATACTGCTGTTGCTATAGCTAAGGAATTAAATATTGCAAAAGATATTTCAGAGAGTATAACAGGACCTGAAATAGATGAATTAGATAAGAAATATTTTTATGATAATGTGGATAAATACTCTGTATTTGCAAGAGTATCACCTGAACATAAGGTTAATATAGTTGAAGCATTAAAACTAAAAGGGAACATAGTATCTATGACAGGAGATGGGGTTAATGATGCACCATCACTTAAAAAGGCTGATATAGGAGTTGCTATGGGTATTACTGGAACAGATGTTTCTAAAGGTGCTGCTGATATGATATTATTAGATGATAATTTTACAACTATAGTTAAAGCTGTAGAAGAAGGTAGAAATATATATAATAATATTAAGAAAACAATAATGTTCTTACTTTCATGTAATTTAGGAGAAGTAATATGTATATTCTTTGCAACGTTAATGGGATTACCTATTCCTTTAATTGCAACACAGTTATTGTGGATTAATCTTGTTACTGATACTCTTCCAGCTATTTCATTAGGACTTGATCCTGGCAATAAATTAGTTATGAATGAAAAACCACGTAACCCTAAGGAAAGCTTTTTTGCAAGAGGGGCAGCTATTCGTGCAATTATAGGTGGTTCATTAATAGGAATATTTACATTACTTGCCTTTTATATAGCTTTAAGAGAAGAAGGGTTTAGAACTTTAGCTGAGATTAGAAGTCTTACTGAAGGACATCGTGCTCTAATTCATGCAAGAACTATGGCATTTATTGTACTTACAGTTTCACAATTATTTTATTCATATACTATGAGAGTAGAAGATACAACTACATTAAAAGTCGGATTATTTACTAATAAGTACTTAAATATATCTTTTGTTATAGGTATTATTTTACAGATTTTATTAATAAATATACCTTTTTTAGCAAACATATTTAAGGTACAACGTTTAGGAATTTTTGATTGGGATATAGTTATAATCTTAGCAATTATTCCGTTTATAATAAATGAAATAATAAAAGTATTTATTAAATTTAAAAGATAGGTAAGGAGGAGCTGAATTTATGAAAAAGCTAATATATTTTTTATGTATATTTTTAATATCATGTTCTAAAAATGTTCAAGAAAAAGTTAGTGTTGACAAATTAGATGAAAATGGTATAGAAGTAGAAATTGTTAGTGTAGATTCAGCTCATTTTACTAAAATATTAGATAGTAAAAATAATATAAATAATATGCATTTTACTAGAAATGAACTTAATAAATTTAATGATAAAAATATAGATGCAAATCAAGTATATAGATATATAAAAGAAGCAAAAAATGGAGATGCTAATGCGATTAATTCACTTTCATATATATATTATCTTTTAGAAGATAATGTAAAATTAAAGGAAATATTAGAGTTAGGTCTTAAAAATAATGTGAAGGAAGCAATATTTAATTTAGCATTATTAGAGTTAGGTAGAGGTAATTATGAAAAAGCATTATTACATTTTAATAAATTACCTAAGAATTATAAGAAAAAGGAAATAGAAAGTTTCAAAATAGCAATATATTTAAATATTGCTTCAATTGCATTAAAAAATAAAGATTATGATAAAGGTGCTTTAAACTTAATTAATGCATATAATTTAGAGTTTAAAGAATTAGATTATGAAATTGCTAATGTGTATAGAACTAAAGGTGATGAGGAAAATTTAATTAAATGGTTAATAATAGCATCGAATAATAAGAATATTAATGCTAAAAAAGACCTTGCTGAAATATATTATCATAACGATCAAATTTATAAAGCACTTAAATTATTTGAAGAATTATACATGGTAGGTGAAATAGAATATGCAAGAATGCTATATTTTGTTAATTATAGGTTATTAAATAATAAAGAAGCACTTAAATGGTATAAGATATCAAGAAGTTTAGGTATAGTTGAAAGAAATTTAGAATTAGAAAAATTAAAAGGTTTCTATAATTAATTATAAAGAAAAGATATATAAAAATAAGAGGTAAAAATGAAAAAAATCATATTATCTATTTTATTTACTACTTTTTCTTTTTCATTTTCTATAAATTTATCTAAAAAGTTAGAAGATGAGATGTATAATATCTTAAATGAAGATTATAGGATATATAAAAGTATGTATATAGGAGATGATAAGAATAATAAATATTATTCTCATAATGAAACAAGTGTAAGACCTTTGGCATCACTAACTAAGATTATGACAGCATTAATAGTATTTGATGATATACAAGAAGGTAAATATGGACTTGATAGAAAAGTTGTAGTTAGTAAGGAAGCTTCTAAGGTCCCATATGGAGTAGTTATTAAGGCCAAAAAGGTGTATACTATAGAAGAATTATTACATTTATTATTAATAAACTCATCTAATTCTTCTGCACATCAACTAGCCTTATTTTCTAGTAATGGAGATATAGATGAATTTGTTTATAAAATGAATGAAAAAGCTAGAGCTTTAGGGCTTAGATCCCTAAAATTTAAAACACCTCATGGATTACCACCAGTAAATACAAATAAGGGAATGGATGTTGGTAATGCAAGAGATATATATTTATTAGCACTTACTGCTTTAAATAACCCAAAATTGCTTGAAATATCAAAAAAATATTCTTATGAAACTTCTGATGGAATTAAAATTAAATCAACTAATACCTTAGTTCAATTTGATAAAGTTTTTGGACTCAAAACAGGCTTTCATAGAAGAGTAGGATATAATATAGTATATTTAATTGATAATGGAAATGAAAAGATAGTGCAGGTAATTTTAGGATCAAATACTATTAATAGTAGAGAAAGGCTAGGATTAAAAACCTTAGAATTAATGAAAGAGAGTGAGGAAGAATGAGACCATACTTATTTAAAATAGGAAATTTTGAAATTAGAATTTATTCATTAATGTATATTATATCCTTATTTTTAGGAATATTTATTGCAAAAAAAGATGAGATTTCAAGAAAAAGAGGGATTAATGAAAATATAGTTGAAGATTATGCATACTTTGCAATTGTTAGTGGATTAATAGGAGCAAGAATGTATTATGTGTTACTTAAATGGGATTATTATAGTCAAAATTTATCAGAAATCCTTAAAGTATGGAATGGAGGACTTGCAATACATGGAGGAATTATAGGTGGATTAATAGGAACTATAATTTTTGCGAAAATGAAAAATGTAAATCCATTAGTATTAATGGATATGGCAGTAGGGCCTTTGATTTTAGGACAAGGACTTGGAAGAATAGGAAATTTAGCAAATGGAGAAATACATGGATTTCCAACTATTACACCATTTTCAGTAATATTAAAAGGGAATTTTACAAGTTGGTGGCAAGAATTTCAAGCTATGTCTTTAATGAAACAACTTGAATTTAAAGAATTAGTACCTTGGGGTATTAAATTTCCATCAGATACACCAGCTGGTCAAGAATTTCCTAACATGAGTTTACATCCAGCTATGATATATGAAATGATACTTAATTTTATTGCCTTTTATATAATATGGCTTGTATTTAGGAAAAAAGAATATTCAAAAGGAATACTTACTATGATATATATTATTTCATATGGTATTATTAGAATAATTGTTTCAACATTTAGGGCAGAGGATTTATTAATAAAGGGTATAAGAGCACCATATATAGTAAGTTTAATAATGATATTAATTGGAATATTAGGAATTTTATATTTAAGAAAGAAAAATAATAAATCTTTAGGTTAATTTGAAAGGAGATATTATGAGAAGTTTATCAGGAATACAACCTAGTGGAGTGCTTCACTTAGGTAATTATTTTGGAGCTTTAAAACAATTTGTTGATTTACAAGATAATTATGAAGGAATTTATTTTGTAGCTGATTATCATTCGCTTACAAGTCAAATAAATCCAGAAACATTAAAAACACAAAGCATGAATGTAGTTATGGACTATATAGCAGCAGGATTAGATCCTAAAAAATCTACAATATTTTTACAATCATCTATACCATTACATACAGAACTTATGTGGATATTATCTAATCTTACACCTATGGCATTACTTGAAAGAGGGCATGCATATAAGGATAAGGTGGCAAAAGGTATAAAAGCAAATGTTGGATTATTTAATTATCCTGTATTAATGGCAGCAGATATTTTACTTTATCAACCTGATTTTGTTCCAGTAGGGAGAGATCAAAAACAACATATTGAATTTACTAGAGATTTTGCCGTTAAATTTAATGAATTTTATGGAAAAGAAGTATTTAAATTACCTGAAGCTTTAATACTTGATAATGTTGCAACTGTTGTGGGTACAGATGGTGAAAAAATGTCTAAATCATATGGGAATATAATAAATATGTATGCCACTGAAAAAGTATTGAAAAAGCAAGTTATGAGTATAGTTACAGACTCGACAGGACTTGAGGATTCTAAAAATCCAGATAATAATATTACTAAATTATATTCTTTATTTGCTGATGAAAATGAAATAAAGGTTATGAAAGAAAAATTTGTAGCAGGAAATTATGGATATGGTCATGCTAAAAAAGAATTGTTAGAAAGAATTTTAGATTATTTCAAGGAGCAAAGAGAAAGAAGAATAGCTTTAGAAAATAATTTAGATTATGTGAAAGAAGTATTAAGAAATGGTAGAGAAAGAGCTAATAAAATAGCATTAGATAAAATGATAGAAGTAAGAAAAGCTGTTGGACTTATAAGTGATGAGATATGAGAAAAATATTAGTAGCAATATTTATGGGATTATTTTTATTATCTTGTTCTAGTATAAAGATATCAACATCTTCAATTAAAAATTCTCTTTCTAAAAGATTTGATGGTGAGCAAAATTTCTATATTTTTAAAGCTGAAACTAAAGTAACTAGAGTATTTGTTGAAAATAAGAAGTTGAATATAGAAGTAGGGCTTAAATTAAAAAAATTAGATGAACCTATACTTGCTTTAATTGAAACTGAATTAAAATACTATCCTCCAAAACTATATACTACAAATGCAAATATTAGAAGTATTTCTAATGCCAAATATGAAAAAGTTATGAAAGATATATTTAATATAATAGTTAATACCATATTAATTAATAAAGAAATATTAAATGTTGGTGAAACTATTAATCCTGATAAAATTAAAGATATATATGTAGGAGATAATGCAATAGTAGTTGAATTTAAATAAAAAAATATGATATAATGAAGATAATTAGGAGGAAAATATGGGATTTTTGTGTCGTTTATTCGGTAAATGTAAAAAAGAAGCAGTTAAGAAAAATAATGAAATTAAGATTGTATCACCAATAGATGGAAAGGTAATTCCGTTAGAAGAAGTTCCAGATCCAACATTTGCACAAGCATTACTTGGTAATGGTATAGGTATTGAACCTTTAAAAAGTGGTGTAGTTAAATCACCAGTAGATGGGACTATTATACAATTATTTGAAACTAAGCATGCTTTTGTAGTTGAAACTGAAGATGGAGTTCAAGTGTTAACACATTTTGGATTAAACACAGTTAAATTAAAAGGAGAAGGGTTTGAAATAATTACTAAAGAAGGAAGTAAAGTTAAAGCAGGGGATCCTATAGTTAAATTTGATTATGATTTCTTAAAATCTAATGCAGATTCTTTAATAACACCTGTTGTTATACTTGAAACTGAGGAATATAAATCAGTTATACCAGTAAAAGGAATTGATACAGCAATTTCAGGAGAAACAGTAATAATTAATCTAGAAAAGTAATTATGTGAAATGAATATATTTAATATATATTCATTTTTTTAATTATACATATATTCGTATTTAATTTCTTATACTATATGAAAATATAATTTAAATTATTTTTAAAATATTGACAAAATATGTGGGGGGGGGGTATAATTAAATATATAAGAAAGAATAGGAGAATAGTTAATGAAAAAGTTGTTATTAATACCAATATTTATAGGATTAATTTCGTTTTCAGAAGATATTATTGGACCAAGATATAGAGTAGAAAGTTCTTTAGGAACTTTAAGTGGTAGAGAAAAAGATATTTTTAGAAGTTATAAATTTTTTTCAAGTTCTATTTCATTATTTCCTGAATGGAAAGTAGAGATTAATCAACAATTAGATATAACATTTGGGCCTAAAATTACAGGAAATGTTGCAGTTAACTTTGATAATCCCAGTCAACCAACAATAAGACCTAGTATACTTTTAGGAGGAGAAGTAGATTTTAATTATAAAATAAAAGAAAATATTAAAGTGTATACAGGTATAGAAGTAGGAACAGGAATAGGATTTCAGGTTCCAATTATTTCAGAAGATAAACATATCCAAGGTCCAGAATTTACATCTATAAGTAAATTTGCATTAGGTATAAAATTAAAAGATAGATATAACATTGCTATTTATACAGGGGATATAAAGGGAATGATTGGAATAGAGTTAGGATATACTTTTTAAAAGAAAGGAATAATATATGAAAAAATTAATATTATCAATAATGCTATCTGTTGTAGGAATGATTTCATTTTCAACGAATATTACTGGTGGAAAATATAGGGTTGAAGGAGCATTAGGTTTTATTAGTACTAAACAAGAAAGTAAATTTGAAAATATTAGATATACTTCAGGATCTATTTCAATATTGCCTGAATTTAAAGCTCAAATTAATAAAAAGATAGATATAACATTTGGGCCTAAAGTTACAGTAAATATTGACTTTCATAGTTATCAAAGTAAATCAAAAATTAGACCTAGTGTAATTTTAGGAGGAGAAGTAGATTTTAACTATAAATTAAAAGATAATATTAAAATATATACTGGTATAGAAATTGGAACAGGAGTTGCAATACACATGAAGCATATACCTTTAGATAAAAGAGTTAGAAACAATAATAATAATAATTCTCCTTTAGAATTAAATAGGACAGAATTAGCTACTATAGGTAAAATGTCATTAGGAGTTAAAATAAAAGATAAATTTAATGTAGCTCTTTATACAGGAAATACTAAAGGAGTGTTAGGAATAGAATTAGGCTATACTTTTTAGAAGAAGGGAATAATATATGAAAAAGATATTAATAATATTGTTTATTGGATTAGGATTAAATTCTTTTTCAATTTCAACGAAAGCAAATAATAGAAAAAATGTAACTAAAAAAGTTTCAACTAAATCTTCAGACTTTAAAAATAAAGTTAATAATAGTGAGACTTTAAATAAAATAATAGGACCAAGATATAAGATTGATGGATCATTAGGTATAATAAATGATAGATATATTCAATCTTCAGAAAATGCTAAAAATTATATTTCTCTTTCCGCTGGATTTTCATTTGAATGGAAAACTATAGTTAATAAAAATTTTGATATAACATTTGGACCAAAGATAACTTTAAATATTTCTAGTATTCCATTAAAAAATATGGTGTATATTAATTATGGTTTAATTTTAGGTGTAGTATCTGATTTTAATTATAGATTAATTGAAAATTTTAAATTATACACAGGAATAGAGTTTGGAGTAGGAGGAGGTATTGGGACTTTGTATACAAAAGTAGTTCCAGGAGAAGAATATTTATTATCTGCAGCTAAAATTTCTTTAGGATTTAAATTAAATGATAAGTATAATGTAGGACTTTATGTAGGAAATGTTAAAGGATTGATTGGAATAGAAGCAAGTTATACTTTTTAGAAGAAAGGAATAAAATGTATGAAAAAGATGTTATTAATGATATTGTTTGTTGGAATAGGACTAACTTCATTTTCAAATAATATTATTGGACCTAGATATAGAGTAGATTTATCTTTAGGATTATGGGTAAAAGATAATGGCAAAGTGCTTATTTCTACATCTATGGGGGTTTTACCTGAATTGAAATATCAGATTAATAATAAGATAGACTTAACTTTTGGT
Organism: Streptobacillus notomytis; assembly: GCA_001612575.1. Taxonomy (GTDB): domain Bacteria; phylum Fusobacteriota; class Fusobacteriia; order Fusobacteriales; family Leptotrichiaceae; genus Streptobacillus; species Streptobacillus notomytis. Next base: position 2,330 of record LJRV01000092.1, on the reverse strand, counting down.
CCAAAAGTCAATTTAATTTTTTCAAATTATGAGTTTTCAGAAACTGAATTTTTAAGTGGGTTAGTTTTTGGAGGAGAGGTAGATTTTAATTATAGATTAAAAGAAAATGTTAGATTATATTCTGGTATAGAAGTTGGTATAGGTGGAGGAATTAAATTTGAATCTAATAAATTTAAACGTTATGAAATTATAAATGTAAATAAAATATCATTAGGAGTTAAAATAAAAGATAAGTTTAATATTGCTTTTTATATAGGAGATAGGAAAGGATTGCTTGGAATAGAAACAGGATATACATTTTAAAACAGTAGTATTAACTACTGTTTTTTTAAATAATGATATATATTGATTTTTTTGCTAAAAAATGATAAAATACTTAAGTAATTAATAAAGTTAGAATGAAACGGAGGACATAATGAAAAAGATAGCAATCTTAACTAGTGGTGGAGATTCACAAGGAATGAATACCGCTATAAGAGTAGTTGCTAAAACTGCTATGCATAAGGGTATAGAAGTTTATGGAATTAGAAGAGGGTATAAAGGAATTTTGAATAGAGATATATTTAAAATGTCATTACTTGATGTAGCTGGTCTTGCAGGAAAAGGTGGTACTATGTTATTATCAGCGAGATTACCAGAATTTAAGGACCCAGAAGTAAGAACTAGAGCAGCTAATATTTTAAAAGAATTTGGTATTGAAGGATTAGTAGTAATAGGTGGAGATGGTTCTTTCCACGGTGCTCATTATTTATATAAAGAGCATGGAATAAAAACTATAGGAATACCTGGAACTATAGATAATGATATTGCAGGAACAGATTATACTATAGGTTATGATACAGCATTAAATATAATACTTGAATCATTTAACCAAATTAGAGATACTGCTAAATCTCATGATAGAACTTTCTTTATAGAAGTTATGGGAAGAAATTGTGGAGATCTAGCTTTAAATGCTGGAATTGCAGCAGGAGCAAATGGTATATTAATTCCAGAGGTTGAAACTTCTATTGAGGATATAATAAATATTATACAAAAAAGAAGAGAAGCTGGAAAATTCTATGATGTAATAATAATGTCAGAAGGATATAAAAACAAAGAGAATATACTTAAGGAATTAAAAGAAAGAATGCCTGAGTTAGATGTTAAACATACTGCATTATCGCATATTCAAAGAGGTGGAAATCCTACAGCAGCAGATAGATTACTTGCTACTAGATTAGGAGTTAAAGCAGTGGAATTATTATTAGAAGGAAAATCAGGTTTAATGGTTGGAATTGAAAGTTCAACTGTAGTTACTCATAAATTATCATATGCATGGGAAAATTATCATAAAAAATCACAAGAAGATCATGATATTGCAATGATGTTATCAGTTTAAAAATATATATTTAGGAGGATTTAGATGAAAATTAAAATGACTAAGGTTGTATGTACTATAGGACCAAAAAGTGAAAAGAAAGACGTTTTAAAACAATTAATTTTAAGTGGAATGAATGTTATGAGATTAAACTTCTCACACGGAGATTTCGAAGAACATGGAAGTAGAATTAAAACTATAAGAGAAATATCAAAAGAAACAGGAAAGCATGTTGCAATTTTATTAGACACTAAAGGACCAGAAATTAGAACAGGTTCTCATGCTGAAGGTGACGTTAAATATGAATTAGTTGAAGGACAAGATTTCATAGTTACTACAGATTATGAATTTAAAGGAACACCTGAAAAAATTTCAGTTTCTTACCCTAACATGACTAAAGACTTAAAACCAGGAGATACGATATTAATAGATGATGGATTAATAGGTTTAGAAGTAAAAAAAATAGAAGGAAATGAAATTTTCTGTAAAGTTAAAAACTCAGGAGCATTAGGACAAAAGAAAGGTGTTAACTTACCAGGAGTATCAGTTTCATTACCTGCTTTAGCTGAAAAAGATAAAGGAGATTTAAAATTTGGTTGTGAAGTTGGAGTTGACTTTATAGCTGCATCATTTATAAGAAAGGCATCAGATGTTGCAGAAGTTAGAAGAGTTTTAGATGAAAATGGTGGAGAACACATTAAAATAATTTCTAAAATAGAAAACCAAGAAGGTATAGATAACTTTGATGAAATATTAGAGTTATCTGATGGAATTATGGTTGCAAGAGGAGATTTAGGAGTAGAAATTCCAGTTGAAGAAGTTCCATTTGCACAAAAAATGATGATTAAAAAATGTAATGCAGCTGGTAAACCAGTAATTACAGCTACTCAAATGTTAGATTCTATGCAAAAAAATCCAAGACCTACAAGAGCAGAAGCAGGAGACGTTGCTAATGCTATATTAGATGGAA
>LJRV01000091.1 GCA_001612575.1 Streptobacillus notomytis | reverse complement strand
ATAATATAGCCTCATCTATATCATGGGTTATTAATAAGGTTGTAATATTTAATTTTTTTCTAATTTCCATATACCATTTATGTATATTTGATTTTGTTATTAAATCAAGTGATGAAAATGGTTCATCAAGTAAATTCATCCCATCAGAAAACATATATGTTTTTAAAAATGCAGCCCTTTTTCTTTGTCCCCCAAATAATTCTCAGGGTTATTTATGCTTTAGTCCTAAAAGTCCAAAACCTTCAAGTTTATTCATTACTTTTTCAAAAGCTTTCTTCTTATCCATACCCTTAATTATTAAAGAAGTTGCAAAATTTTCTATTTTATTTTAAAATGGCAGAAATAAATCTTTTTGAAGCTTATAGCTCATTTTACCTTTTTTAC
>LJRV01000090.1 GCA_001612575.1 Streptobacillus notomytis | reverse complement strand
CTGTCTCGTGGGCTCGGCGGGCGGTTGGTTCTGGTTACACGGTGGCTGGAGTGCGATTGTCGGTTTAACCGTCGTCTTGTCTTTAATTGGAATATTTTTAGCGGTTTATACTTCACATGCCAAAGCACATTAATGTAGTAAAACCCTAACTTTTTTAGGCTAAACTCGATGAGTATTTAAAAATCATATGAAAAAATTTAAATGCTCATTTTTTGGCTTGTATTTTTTTTAAGAAACTGTAAAATTCATTCCACATCGCCGGCATAGCTCAGTTGGTAGAGC
>LJRV01000089.1 GCA_001612575.1 Streptobacillus notomytis | reverse complement strand
GGATTGAAAATCCGTGTGTCCCCAGTTCGATCCTGGGTCTCGCCACCATTATTTGTGTTTTCAATCCCTGATCCCATCAGGGATTTTTTTTGAGTATAAAAAATACTCATTTAAATCAAAAACTCAGGATAATTTTTGACTATTGTTCTGAGATACGGCTTCATACAGGCCATCTGCGTGATAGCTCAGTTGGTAGAGCAAC
>LJRV01000088.1 GCA_001612575.1 Streptobacillus notomytis | reverse complement strand
TAGACTTTCCTGATGAAGAGGCTATAGACATATTCAGGCTATCATAAAGGTTTTCTATTTAAAGCATATGTAGGGTATGGATTAAAAAAAGAGTTTGGAGAAAATGGAACAATAAGTTTATTAGGAAAAGTTAGTGCAGATGTTGATAGTCTATATTTTAGTAGAAAAGAAGAACTTGATTATATGGGTACTAAAAAACTATTAAAAGAGGCAGGTAGTTATCTTGAAAACAGAACCCATCTACATGTAATTCCAGAGCTAAGGTTAGGCTATAAATTAAATAAAAACTTTGAAGTAGAAGTAGAATATAGTGGTTTATTAAGTTTAAGTAGAGTATTTACATATGCAGGGATGAGAAATAAAATAAGAACAGGAGTGAAATATACATGGGAGAGATAAAAAATAAAGCAATAATAGGTATATTACTTTTAAGTTCACTACTAAGTTTATCAACAAGTATAATATGTAAAAAATGATTTTACGATTGGAATAGCTTAGACTATAAAAGAAAAAAATAAAAAAGCAACACATAAATATAAGGCTATCAATCAATTAAATACAGGGGCCTTGGTAGGAAGAGAAAAAGATGTATTCATATAATTAGGGGTAGAAGTAGAAAAAACTTCTAAAGATGATGTATAAGTAAATAT
>LJRV01000087.1 GCA_001612575.1 Streptobacillus notomytis | reverse complement strand
GGTATGGGCATCGCACAGATTGATGGCCAGGATAACTTGTATTTACCAGAACGTGAACTTCGTCTGGTCTTTAATGGTGACCGGGTACGGGTACGTCAGACCAGTACTGACCGCAAGGGTAAAGCTTGGGGCTTTATTACTGAAGTAATCCAGCACCGGGTCAAGCAGATTATTGGGCAGCTGAAAATGTATGAGGGTGAATATTTTATTCAGCCTTCCATGC
>LJRV01000086.1 GCA_001612575.1 Streptobacillus notomytis | reverse complement strand
ATATAGGGAGTCAGAGTGAGTAAAGGTAAACCAACTTAAAACATTAGAAGATAGATTAGAAGGAGCAACATAAGAGTTAGATGGTAAAGTTAGATACTTTTCTGTAAATGTATAAAATTATTTAAAAGATATAGTAATAAAAAAAATATATTATATAAACTATGTTAAGTGAGAGGTACAAAAACAAACAATATATTCAATTAAAGCAAATGGAGGAACAATAAATGAATCGAGCAGTAATTAGTGAAAAACTAAAGTATTTGAATGAGAAAAAAAAGATGTAAT
>LJRV01000085.1 GCA_001612575.1 Streptobacillus notomytis | reverse complement strand
CTGTCTCGTGGGCTCGGATTGGTTTTGTTGGAACGGGCATTATGGGAATGCCAATGGCCATGAACTTATTAAAAGCTGGTCATCAAGTTAAGGTTTGGAATAGAACTTCATCTAAAGCAGAAAGTTTAAAAGAAGCTGGTGCACATGTTTGTAGTGAACTTGAACAAGTTGGAAAAGATGTAGAGTTTCTGATTTGTATGCTCAGTGATGGAAAAACCTGCGATGAAATTCTATTTCAAGAACGTGGTGCAATCTCACAGCTAAAACCCGAAAGCACGGTCATAGTGATGAGTTCGATACCTGTTGAAGTTGCAAAAAAACAAAGTGAAAAATGTAAAGAAAGAGGACTTAGATAT
>LJRV01000084.1 GCA_001612575.1 Streptobacillus notomytis | reverse complement strand
CTGCGAGGGCAGGCTCAATATATACAGGGATAGCGAGGGCTGCATACTTTAGAGGTATGGGTTATTCAGTATCGATACTGGCAGATTCAACTTCTCGTTGGGTAGAAGCTGTAAGAGAAATGGCTGGACGCTTAGAAGCAAGGCCTGGAGATGACGGATATCCTGCATATCTATCATGAAGAGCCGCAGATTTCTCTGACAGAGCAGATAAGGTAATCCGTCTTGGAGAAGATGAAAGCATAGGGGCACGTACAGTTATAGGAGCAGTGTCACCTCCAG
>LJRV01000083.1 GCA_001612575.1 Streptobacillus notomytis | reverse complement strand
GTCTTGCTGAGGAGCATCTTGGGTAGGCAGTCTATATTCATCGTTTGCCCAAGCGCCTAAATCAATAAGTTTGCAACGTTCAGAACAAAACGGGCGAAATTCATTACCTTCCCAAACACTTGGTTCACCACAGCGTGGGCAGGGAAATGTACGTGGCATAAAGCAGTAACCTCAAAGTGAAGAGAAATAGATTAGGCAAAAGTCAGGTGACTTGTTAGACTTGTGCCGATTTTTATTTAGTTTGCTGTGATTATGCAGATTCGTCAATTTCAAGCACAACGTATGCAAGCGCCTCGCGATTTTACCCCAATTGAAAA
>LJRV01000082.1 GCA_001612575.1 Streptobacillus notomytis | reverse complement strand
ATGGAGATATAATAAAGCATAGTATATGGTTAATGAAAGATTAATATTAAGTGGAGAATTAAACTTTACAAGTTCAAATAGGCTATCAATATTAAATCATAACGCAAATGAAGATGAACTATTACTATTAGCAGACACAAAAGGAATGCTAGATTACAAGATAAATAAAAAGCTAAGCTTAACAACGACACTAGGAGCAAAGACAATATCATTGTTTAGCACTTTGAACAAAACACAACCAAAACCAAGTAATAATGCTAATAATAACAACTTACATTTAAGTTCAAAGTATACATATAAGGTGTATAATGAAAGTAAGTTAAAGTATAGTGTAAGAGAAAATATAAGTTTAACAGGTAAATTAGATATGAGTTATTCAGGAGGTATAAAATCAGATAAGTTATATGAGAGTTTAAATAAGATAAAGAGAGATCAGA
>LJRV01000081.1 GCA_001612575.1 Streptobacillus notomytis | reverse complement strand
TTTTTCATTTAACTTTAATTCGTCTTTATCTTTCTTTCAATCTAAGTCAGTCCCTATGAACGCAAAGACTTCTTTATCCTTATGCATGAAGATACCTAGGTTTCCTTTTGTTTCTAGTTTATTAGNTACATCACTTTGACTTCATCAGTCTCTTATTTGCATTTCATTAGCTGATCCACCCTTGCCACCGACTGCTCCTGATGCAGTTCCTGAGCCTCC
>LJRV01000080.1 GCA_001612575.1 Streptobacillus notomytis | reverse complement strand
TCGAGCCGCTTAGCGTCAGGTCGAGGTAGATCTTGGTGACCGGCTCAATCAGACCCACGATTTCCTCGGCCGCCTTGGTCTCCTCCTCGACCGCGGCACGGAAGAACGGGCGGCTTGCTTTTCGGGTGTTCTCCGTGGTGTCGGCCCCATCCTGCGTTGACGCGCCTACCCGGAGGATGACGATGAACAACGACGCACTCAAGACGCTCGTGGCCCAGGGGCTCGCCGCCATGACGAACGGCGGCACGGTCGCCGCGCAGGCC
>LJRV01000079.1 GCA_001612575.1 Streptobacillus notomytis | reverse complement strand
TCTAATGTTGCATTTGTTTTATTTCCTAATGCTAGTACTGATTTTATATTATGACTTTCTATCTTCATATTTTTAGCATTTTTCAAACTACTACCATTTGCATCATTCCCTATTATTATAGAATTTCCAGCACTACTACCTCCGCATAAACTTGAGTTTATTCCTAGTATTACTGAATTTGGAGCATAAGCTACTGATCCATGTC
>LJRV01000078.1 GCA_001612575.1 Streptobacillus notomytis | reverse complement strand
TTACTGCTATAGGCATGCTGGTTATAAGGCGGATCCAGATAGGCGACATCGACCTCGAAGCTACTCATCTGATTAGCCAGATGCTGGGCATCTACACACCACATTTCAGCAGCCGGCTTGTTCGGCTCACCTCCTTCGCAGAAACGGCCAGGCGTTAGCCACAATAATGATTCAATTCGTTCCAGGGCTGTTTGGGTCTTTCCTCCCCAGCCCTGATGAAAACTTTTAAATACACCACTGGTATTACTGACAAAACTGGCAGAATAAAGTAATGGCGCAAGCAGGGCACTCATCTCAACATCATCAATTGCACCTTGTGCCTGCCAGGTTGCAATCTGCTGGCGAATAGCGTCAATACGCATACCATTGCGACGC
>LJRV01000077.1 GCA_001612575.1 Streptobacillus notomytis | reverse complement strand
TACGTAAGGTGCCTGTTTCTGTCTCGGCATAGTAGCTTGCGAGCGTTAACATACGCTCTTGTTTTTTTACAATTTCCCGCGCAGTTTTTAAAGCAGCCACACCGGCCTGCTCAAACTCGACAATATCTTGCGAGAGTATTTGCAGCCAGTATTCCACCGTATGACTTTTTTTCTGCTCATGCATAATGAGCCAGTCACGGCGTTCATTTAAATCTTGATAAATCTGAATGAGCGTACCAATAAGCTCAAAATCGCCCGGTTGAACCTTAGCGTAACTCAGCACCTGATTAAATGTAGCATGTTCGGGAATTGCTATGCCGAGCGCTAACCGCTCTAAAGCAAATTTAAAGCTATATCGATAATCATCATCGCCGTCACATAAACTACGTTTCAGATTCTCTGCATCAAGTCCACGTTTAAACCCTGCATCAGCAAGTAAAGTTAAAATTCGCTCTACTTGAGCATATTCAAGTGCATAACGCTGTTGAGTCGCGTGTAAGCCAAGCCAGTCAGCAAACTCATCAAAGCTAAATCGTCCTTGCATAAGGTGAATACGCCCAATCACGGCACGCCATGCATTAAGTGCATCAAGTGAGGCAATTCC
>LJRV01000076.1 GCA_001612575.1 Streptobacillus notomytis | reverse complement strand
TTCTCCAGAAAGCATTAAGCGCTATCAAAATCGTATATCGGGACCGTTACTCGATCGTATCGATTTACATATTGATGTACCGCCATTAAAAGCTCAAGAACTGCAAGACCCAACACCTGCAGAAGATTCTACAACTGTACGACAACGTGTGATTTATGCTTATGAACAACAAATGCAAAGACAGGATTGTTTGAATCAGGCGCTCTCACCCAAACAACTGGAACAACATGCCGTTCTCGATAGTACTTCACAGCGAATGATTGAAATGGCTCAGCAACGTTTAAATTTATCTGCTCGTGCTTATCATCGTGTTTTACGGGTTGCTCGTACTATTGCCGATTTGGCCCAAAGTGAGGTCATTCAAAGTCCTCATCTTACAGAAGCACTCTCTTATCGAGGTAATCACTCTTAAAATAAAAC
>LJRV01000075.1 GCA_001612575.1 Streptobacillus notomytis | reverse complement strand
ATAAGAAAAATGATAATAAAAATAAAAACAAAGACAATACCAGAATTTCAGCATATACAAAAAATAAAGTAAAGAAAAAAGTAAGAAAAGTAAACTTAAGTGTAGATGAAAGAGTGAGGATAAATGTATCAGTTGAACAGCCAATAGAATATGCAAAGGTAGATGGTTCAGGAGGCTGAGGGAGTGCATCAGGAGCAGTTGGTGGCAAGGGTGGAGCTTCTAATGAGATGCAAATAAAAGAATTATGGAGTCAAAGTGATGTAACTAATAAACTAGGAACAAAAGGAAACTTAGGAATCTTCATGGATAAGGATAAAGAAGTCTTTGATATCATAGGGACTGAATTAGGTGGAACTAAAAATAATACAAATGGAAATGAATTAAAGTTTAATGATAAAACACCATATTACTTTGGATTAAGATGGGATTAAGATATAGTTGATACTTTTAACATCTCTTTAACTGCTGCTCATAGAAGAGGAGGAGAAGGGATTGCTTGGGAAAAGAAAAAGAAAATAAAAGAAAAAGAAGAAAAAGTCCATAAGAACAATGGAATAAAAGAGGCAATAGAAAGACATCTAAAGGCAAAGGGAAGAGAAGGAAAAGCAGATAAAGATAAAGGATATAAACTAAGAGCAGAAGATACATTCCTATTATCAGCAATATTAAATGGAAAGATATATAATAACTTTGAATTAACTGTTGCAGGTATATATAATGC
>LJRV01000074.1 GCA_001612575.1 Streptobacillus notomytis | reverse complement strand
CATGCTGACTTAAGGAGATATATATGAATCAAAAACATCTATGGGTGCAAATCAACTTCAGAAATTAGAGGCTTTAAAAGCAGCTATTGAATATGAGCGACTAGCTATAATCATACAATATGCAGATTATAGTGGTAATGGGATAAGAAGAGGACTTGGACTAGCAAGTGAACCTGACAACGTGGCAACCGAAGTAGGAAATCGGCCTCGTCTTAGATTTGAACCAAGGAGAACTAAAACAGCAAGGAATCCATTACAGCTTG
>LJRV01000073.1 GCA_001612575.1 Streptobacillus notomytis | reverse complement strand
CAACCAAAACCAAGTAATAATGCTAATAATAACAACTTACATTTAAGTTCAAAGTATACATATAAGGTGTATAATGAAAGTAAGTTAAAGTATAGTGTAAGAGAAAATATAAGTTTAACAGGTAAATTAGATATGAGTTATTCAGGAGGTATAAAATCAGATAAGTTATATGAGAGTTTAAATAAGATAAAGAGAGATCAGATAAAGGATAAGGGGATAGAGGAGTTTAGTAAAGAGGATTTAAAGAAGATAATAGAAGAAGAAAATGCTTTTGGAAATATTAAATCATTACTATTAATAAGTCCAAGTGTAGAAGCAGAATTAAAGTATATAGAAGATAAGTTAATAATAAAGCCAAGTTTAGGTGTAGATGTAAGTGCAAAGGTTGAAACAAATGGAAATAAATTAAAATATAAAGCAACAAATGTAAAAACGGGCTTAAAAGTAGAATATAGATGGTAGTGAAAGGAGAATAGATGAAAAAGATAGCATTACTGTGTATATTATTTATACAAAGTATATCACTATCAAATACAGAACTATTTGATTTTAAGAATTCAAAGAAAGTGAAGGTAGAGTTAAAAGAAGTCATTCAAGGAAACACATTTAAAGAAGGAAATGTATCTTTTAAGAATGAATTTAGTGGAAGTGTAACAATAAAGCTAG
>LJRV01000072.1 GCA_001612575.1 Streptobacillus notomytis | reverse complement strand
CCTGTCTCGTGGGCTCGGCGCAAGCCCAGTACCAAAAGCCTCTGCTTTGTAAATTTTACGTAAAGTGCTGTGTATTGTTTCAAATGCAGAATCAATTGCAGCAAAACTCGGTGAATCTAATCCCATTAAATGGTCGAGTGTCTGCTTTAAAACATTCCACTCCGTTAAAACCGAATTAAACTCTTGATAATTTGAGTATTGAAAGGTTTTAGAGGTATTAAAGATCGCTTGATCAAATTGTTCTAATTCAGATGGACCTGACTGACTCTCGTACTCTTCTGTTTGCTTACGGCGTATATTTTCGTGATATAGAAAATTATCGTAATCAAGCAAGTTATAATAAGGAGCTGTGTTAGTTAAAGGTACTTTCTTCAACAGCATTGGCAACTGATTAATAAGACCTTGTAATAAACCAATGCGCTGATCCAAATCATCATCTTCAATAATCGGATGAATATCCTGCCAATATTGGTTCAGCATGGTATGAGTTAAAGTGATTCCCTTTACCATGCCTTCAAAACCATTTAGATGAGTCCAGGCTTCTATTACCCAAGTTAATAGACGGATATCTTTGGTTTTTTCAATGCGCAAAGTGCTTACACTCTTCGCAACAAAGTCCCAATCTGCCTGCTTCCGTTCAGCAACCCAATCCCCCTGATCTAATAATAGATCATCCTGTGTTCTGGCTTTCTTTATCTCGTGAAATTCATTAGAAAATGAATAATCCTCACCACAAAGCAAGCTG
>LJRV01000071.1 GCA_001612575.1 Streptobacillus notomytis | reverse complement strand
CTCTCACATGTTGTATTACATTAGCGTTTTCAATATGATTAAACTGACTTTTGCCAGAGCACTAGCCTTAAAAAAGAAACGGATTTCAAAAGATTTACTACGGGGAAATCGATGTCAAAAATAGACACTATTATAAAAACAGCAACTGCCCTTTTTAATGAAAAAAGCTATAACTCTATTGGAGTGGACAGAATTATTGCTGAATCCAATGTTGCAAAGATGACATTCTACAAGTATTTTCCTTCAAAGG
>LJRV01000070.1 GCA_001612575.1 Streptobacillus notomytis | reverse complement strand
ACTGAACAAGCACGCGATACCGAAGCGTTAATTCGTGACCAAATTGCTAAACATGCAGTTCTTCTTTACATGAAAGGCACACCGCAATTCCCACAATGTGGTTTCTCAGCTCGTGCAGTAGAGGCGCTCAGTCAAATTGGTCGTCCATTTGCATATGTGAACATCTTAGAAAACCCTGATATTCGTGCAACTTTACCAAAAATTGCAAACTGGCCTACTTTCCCACAATTATGGGTAAACGGCGAGCTTATTGGTGGTAGCGATATCATGCTTGAAATGTTCCAAAATGGCGAATTAAAACCATTAATCGAACAATACAGCGCAGCTCCAGAAGCTTAATAATAAAAAAGCCAATCAAAAGATTGGCTTTTTTATACTTATAAATTTAACAATCACTTATAC
>LJRV01000069.1 GCA_001612575.1 Streptobacillus notomytis | reverse complement strand
GGCTAATATATTTAAATAGTTCTGACCTAGTATATCCTTTCGACTGAATACCTAAAAAATCAATTATTCCTCTTCCTCCACCACATTCATTATTTGTATATTTAGTATCCCTTTTTATTTTTTCAAGTAAGATTTCTGCATAATTCTTCACAGCAGAACCATAACCCACTTTAATCAACACTTCTCTATCATTTTCTGCATTTCCACAAGCTAGTACTTCTTTTAAAT
>LJRV01000068.1 GCA_001612575.1 Streptobacillus notomytis | reverse complement strand
AATATGAAGTCGACAACAAAAGTAGATAAAGAGGGACTAACAACAATAAAGAAAATAGATGATAATAAATACCTTATGACAGAAAAAGGACTAAAAGGATTAGAGATAGGGAAATACAGTGATAACACAGTAACCAAAGCAAATGAACAAGCAACAAATAGTTCTAAATATACATTAGATGGAACAACAATAAAAGATGATAAGGGGGAAGGGAACCTAACATCAAAAAAATTATCAATAAAAGATAAAGATAATAAAGAAGGAATAACACTTAATAATGCAAAATACTCCACTAGAATCTTAACAGATAAAGAAGGAAAAGAAACAGTCAAGATAGAAGGAGGAGAAAAAGAACCAACAATACCACTTAAGACAGAGGGAGAAAAAGTACTAGGAGGAGTAAATGGA
>LJRV01000067.1 GCA_001612575.1 Streptobacillus notomytis | reverse complement strand
CTACTTACTATTCTATCTTTACTTTGCATTAAATATTCTAAAACTTCATATTCTTTACCTGTTAGCTCTATATTTACACCATTACGAATAACAGTTTTTTTCATAGTGTCTAAAACTAAATCATGTATTTTAATTTCAGAGGATAAATTATCATATTTTCTTCTAATAATGGCTCTAATTCTAGCCATTAACTCTTCAAAATCAAAAGGTTTAGATAAATAATCATCAGCACCTAAATCAAGTCCTTTTACTTTATCTTCTACTTGATCTTTTGATGTTAACATTTATACAGCTTTTTTGTTGTTTATGTTTCTATTTTATTCTAAAACTGAAAAACTATTTTATTTATGTAGCATAAAGTGTAATATACCGAAATCGTAAAAAGCCTCATATAAATTAGAATTTGCCTCCCATACATCATATACGGCATATCCATACTCTCTCTCAACAACTAATAACCATCTGTCATAACCCTTTTTACCTACTGACATT
>LJRV01000066.1 GCA_001612575.1 Streptobacillus notomytis | reverse complement strand
TATTACATAAAGAAGAAATAAAGATAGATTTAGAGTATAAAAGAGAAGATGTAGAATTTAAAACAGAAAATAAGATTAAAGGAAAGATATTTACTGATAAACTTACTATAGATAAAAGTAAATATAAGAAAAATGATGCTAAAAATAAAAACAAAGACTTTACAGTATTTTCAGCATATACATCAAATAAAGTAAAGAAGAAAGTAGGAAAAGTAAACTTAAGCTTAGATGCAAGATATAGGGGAAGTGTATCAGTTGAAAAGCCAATAGAATATGAAAAGGTAAATGGTTCAGGAGGCTCAGGAAGTGCATCAGGAGCAGTTGGTGGCAAGGGTGGAGCATCTAATGAAATGCAAATAAAAGACTTATGGAGTCAAAGTGATGTAACTAATAAACTAGGAACAAAAGGAAACTTAGGAATCTTCATGCATAAAGATAAAGAAGTCTTTGCTTTCATAGGGACTGACTTAGTTGGAACTAAAAATAATACAAATGGAAAGGAATTAAA
>LJRV01000065.1 GCA_001612575.1 Streptobacillus notomytis | reverse complement strand
TCGGCTTGGGAAGTTTTGGGGCAACTGTTGCTCAGGAGCTTACGAGATTAAACCATGATGTTATTGGTATTGATACAGTCAAAAAGAATGTTGAGAATCTTGCCGATGTTTTAACTCATGCTGTCATTGCTGATGCTACAGATGAACATGTATTGGATGAATTAAACATTCAAAATTGTGATGCAGTAGTTGTAGCAATTGGTGAAGATATTGAAGCCAGTATTTTATGTGTGCTGAATTTAAAAAATCTGGGCATTGATAAAATTTGGGTAAAAGCAAAAACCAAAGCACATCATACGATCTTATCTCATCTAAATAGCAATAAAATCGTTCATCCTGACGATGACATGGGGGTACGTGTTGCCCAAGCACTAGCCTACCCAATGGTGAGCCGTTACATGTCTTTAGAT
>LJRV01000064.1 GCA_001612575.1 Streptobacillus notomytis | reverse complement strand
AACATTTGGAAATGGAGCAGGGATAGATATCAAAGGTAAGAACTCTATGGTATATGGACATGGATCAGTAGCCTATGCTCCAAATTCAGTAATACTAGGAATAAATTCACGTCTATGGGGAGGTAGTAGTGCTGGAGATTCTATCATAATAGGTAATGACGCTCTTGTAACAGATTTAAAAGAAAGTGGTAAAGTAGTTGAAGGACACAATGGGAAATCAGTATTAGCATTAGGAAATAAAACAAATGCAACATTAGATAACTCAGTAGCTTTAGGATATTTATCAGCAACAGATTACACACAAGCAGATTTAAATAAGCCAGGATACACTGCAAGAGGATCATACTCTATACCAAGTTCTGCTAAGGTAGGAGTAATCTCAGTAGGAAAAAAAGGACATGAAAGAAGAATAATAAATGTAGCTAGTGGATATAGGGATTCAGATGCAGTAAATGTAGCCCAACTTAAAACATTAGAAGATAGATTAGTAGAACATAATAAGAGATTAGAGAAGGCCAATAAAGACATAAAAGAGACAATAGAAGAATTAAAAGAGAGAATAAAGGCATTAGAGGAAATATAATAAAGACCCTTAGAGGTCTTTTTTATGTATAAATAAAAGTTGGACAAATATTCATTTTCAGCTTTTAGATAATTCTGACTGTACAACATTATACCAATTTAATAGAGAGTCGTTAATTTACTTATGAAAAAACTGCACCTCTAATCTTGTATTCAAGATTATGGGTGCAGTTAATATTATTTATGGTTTAAATTTTTTTTATTCTGCGTTATGGAATATAACATTTGATGTTGTGTATGCTTCAAATCCAGGATTATTTTTCATGAATTTAATGAAGCTTTCGGCATCAGGTAAGAATGAATCTGTACCTTCAGCAGCAGGATCTTTGAATAATTTTCCAAATGTAACATAACCATCTTTACCAGATGCAATATAGTTGTTAGTTCCAACTACATACATTTTTTCAGGCATTACTTCTTCCCACATTTCAGTTTCTTTGTTGAATATTTCAGCTTTTACTATTCTCTTTCCGTTAGCATCAGGAGTTTCATTAGCTTCATATCTTATTCCAGCACCATATGGGAATGCTCCTGTAGATTTAGTTAAAGCAAAGTTAATTGCATCTTCTAATACTTGTAAAGTATCTGCTCCAGATATTTTAAATGTATATAGAGTGTTTCCGAATGGTAAGTAAGTGTATGCATCATTAAATGATATATTTCCAGAAAGTATATCAGCTCTTACTCCACCTGAATTTTGTATTACATAATCAACGAATTTTAATTCATTTAACATAGTTTCAGCAACGAATCTTGTAGCTATTGAACCATGTTCAGAAGCACCTTTTCTTCCAGGAATTCTGTTATTTGATCCACCAGGCATATTTGGACCTGATATTGAACCTATTACTTGTTTTGCTAATACATCTTTTTCAGCTTTATATTTAGCTAATATTTTAGAAGTATTTGGATCTTCTTTTGCAAATGATATTGATTTAATATCTTTTAAGTGTGATAAAACATTTTGTCTTTCTTTACCTTCTAATTCAGCCCATACTCCATCTTTATTTTTTGCTTTTAATTTATCAGTATGTAATAATACATAAGGATTTTTTCTAGTTATAGATGCTATACCATCTTTAGTGAAATGTATACCTAAATCTCCAACTACTCCTGAATAAGCCCATGCTTCAACTACGAATACAGGTTCTCCGTTAGGGTTTTTAAATTCTGTTGGATATTCATGTATTACAGGTAATTGTAATTTTCTTAATTCATCATTACCGTATAAGTAATGAGAATCCCCTGTTATTATTATATCTATATCATTAACTTTTTGAGCTATTTCAAAATTTTTTTCAGTACCAGCATGTGATAATAGTATAATTTTATTAATACCTTGTGATTTTAAAACATTTGCCATTATTTGTGCAGTAGCAACTTCATCATAGAATTTAATATCTTTACCTGGACTAGATGAATTTACAGTTTTACTTACTGTATCTAATCCTATTATTCCGATTTTTTCACCGTTAATAACTTTTATAGCATAAGGTTTCCATTTGTTATATAAGATAGAACTTTTATCAGGTAAAACATTTGCTGATAATACAGGTATTTTTAATGGTTCTAATAATTTTAATAATCCTTCATTACCTGCGTCAAATTCATGGTTACCTAAAGTGAAATAATCAAATTTACCTTCATTCATTACAGCAGCATCAGCTGAACCTCCAAATAATGTAAAGTATAGTGTACCTGTAATGGCATCTCCAGCATGTAATACTAATGGATTTTTACGAGTTCTTCTTAATTCTTTTATTTTTTGGTTTACTGCTGAGAATCCACCAATATTAACCTTTAATTGTTTACCATCAACTGTAATTCTTTGTTCAGTTGGTTCTAAGTAAGAATGGTGGTCATTGATGTGGATTATACTTAAGTCAATAGCTTTATTTGCTGAAAGACCAAGTGTTGAAACAGCTAATAATCCTGCTAATAATTTTTTGTTCATCTTTATCCTCCTAAATTTAATTCTTAATTATATATTATTTTTAATATATACCATTAATAAATGATTTAAATGTTTTTTCTCTTGTTTCTTGATCTGTTGTATCTAAAAGATATCTTTGTTTATCAAGATATGAAAAGTCGTCAATTTCAACTCCTTTTAGATCTTTATTAAATATAGCTTTTGATAATGCAAGTTTTTCTTTTATTTTAGAACTAGCTGTAATTATTAAGACCCTAACTTCTATTAATGAAAAATTATTTTTTTCTGGATTATCTTTTTTTATTTGTTCATTAATAACATTAAGTATATCTTTATCGTTATCATTGAATAATAATATTTGATCTTTATTTGCTCTTGAATAAATTCTATCTAAAAACTGCTCTGCATTATTATCAGTATTGTTTATATAAATTACTGAATCACTATTTGCATTGAAAGCGACCATAATTTTTTGAATTTGTTCATCAATTAGGCTCTTATCGTTTGTTTTAACAGGTTCAAAATATATGTACTTTATTATTTTAGGTACTAAATTTTTTTCACTTTTAAATACACGTGAAAAAATTTTTTCTATATCTTCAACTTGTTTTTTAAATTTATCAGCTTTATTGAAATCGATTTTATACATTAAATCTTCATAATATTTTTTCTCTTTTTTTGAATTTATCGAATGAAAATACGTATATTTAGTACTTACTATCTCAAAATTATTTTTATCGTTTTTTGATATAATTTTTTTATTAAAATTATTAACATTAGATAATGCAATTAAGGATAAAAACGATAATAAAAACATTTTTTTCATTAAATATCATCTCCTAACACTTCATTTTAATTATACAGTCAAAATCTTTAAAAATCAATACAATATTTTATTTTATGCAAGATAAAAAAATATTTTTGTGTAACCTATTGCAAAAGATTTATAAAAAGGTTATTATATATCTAATTTACATCATAATGGAGTAAATGTATATTATACAACACAATATATTGTGTTTTGAAAGGCATGTCATGAAGGATAAGATTGTTATATATTATGAAAGCTTGACGGGTAATGTTGAGAAGTTCATTTGTAAAATGAAGAATTATGAAAATTTTAAATTTATAAAAATTTCATCTGAAACTATAGTTGAAGAAGAGGGGCATTTAATAACTTTTACAACTGGATTTGGACAAATTTCAAAAAATACAGATGCTTTTTTAACTAATAATGAAAATTATAAAAAGATTAAGACAGTATGCTCTAGTGGTAATATGAATTGGGGTAAAAATTTTGCAAGGGCTGGGGAACTTATTAGTGAAAAGTATGGGATTGAATTTATTTTTAAATTTGAACTTTCTGGAACATTACAAGATGTGAAAGAATATATTAGAAAAATTAAGATATATGAAAAGGAAAGAGAGAAGGACTAATGAAATGGGTTTATTTAAACAATGAAATAATGGTAAAAAATAGCGAAGGTAAATTACAAATTGAAAAAGATAAAGAGGCAGTTTATTCATATTTTGTAGATTATATTAATAAAAATACAGTTTTTTTTCATAATTTAAAAGAAAAAATAGATTATTTAATTGAAAAAGATTATTATATAAATTTTTATGATATGTACTCATTTGAAGAAATTAACGAAGTTTTTAAATTTGTGTATTCTAAGAAATTTAGATTTCAATCATATATGGCGGCATCAAAATTTTATCAAAGTTATGCTTTGATGGATGATACTGGAGAGAAGATATTAGAAAGATATGAAGATAGAGTATCTATAGTAGCTCTTTATTTAGGCCAAGGAAATAAAGAAAAGGCTTTAAAATATGCAAAAATGTTAATAAATCAAGAATATCAACCAGCAACACCGACATTTTTAAATTCTGGTAAGAAAAGATCTGGAGAGCTTGTATCTTGTTTTTTAGATGAAATAGGTGATAATTTATCAGGAATAGGTTATGCTTTTGAATCTGCAATGAAACTATCTTCAATAGGAGGTGGAGTTGCATTTAATCTTTCTAAATTAAGAGCAAGAGGTGAAGCAATTAAAGGTGTTGAGGGGAGAGCAAGTGGAGTTCTTCCAATAATAAAAATACTTGAAGACATTTTTTCTTATGCAAATCAATTAGGACAAAGACCAGGGGCAGGGGCAGTATATTTAAATGTATTTCATTCAGACATATTAGAATTTTTAGACACAAAGAAAATTAATGTTGATGAAAAAATTAGAATTAAATCATTATCTATAGGAGTAATAATTCCAGATAAATTTATGGAACTTGCAAGTGATGATTTACCATGTTATACTTTCTATCCACATACTGTTTATAGAGAATATGGAAAATATTTAGATGATTTAGATATGAATGAGTGGTATGATAAACTTGTAGCAAATCCTAATGTTAAAAAGAAAAAAATTAATGCAAGAGAATTTTTAGTTAAAATAGCACAAACACAAAAAGAAAGTGGTTACCCATATTTATTTTTTAAAGACAATGCTAATAAAGAGCATGTATTAAAAGAAATTGGAGATGTTAAATTTACTAATTTATGTACTGAAATTATGCAAATAACAGAAGTTTCAGATATTAATAATTATTATGAAGAGGATACTATTAGACGTGGAATTTCTTGTAATTTAGGATCTTTAAATATTGCTACAGTTATGGAAAATAAGTCTATAGAAGAAGTTGTTAAAAATGCTATAGAGTCATTAACTACAGTTTCAAATATTACGAATATAAGTATGGTGCCAAGTATTAAAAAAGCAAATGAAGAATTAAATTCAGTTGGATTAGGTGCTATGAATTTACATGGATATTTAGCTAAAAACATGATACAATATGAATCACGTGAAGCTCTTGATTTTTGTAATGTATTTTTTATGATGATGAATTATTATTCATTAGAAAAAAGTATGGAAATTGCAAAGGAAAAAGGTGTTAGTTTTGTAGGATTTGAAAAATCTGAATATGCAAACGGTAAATATTTTGAAAAATATATAACTAAAGAATATAAGCCAATAACAGATAAAGTTAAAAAGTTATTTGAAGGTATAAATATACCTTGTATAGAAGAATGGACAAGATTAAAAGAAGATGTAATGAAATATGGGGTATATAATGCATATAGAATGGCAATAGCTCCTAATCAATCTACTTCATATATTATGAATTCTACTGCATCTGTTATGCCTATAGTTGATAAGGTTGAAGTTAGAGAATATGGAGATTCTACTACTTTCTATCCTATGCCTTATTTAAATTATGATAATTTCTTCTTCTATAAATCTGCATACGATATGGATCAAAAAAATATACTTAAATTAATATCTGTAATTCAAAGACATGTGGATCAAGGTATTTCAACTATTCTTTATACTAAGAGTAATGATACTACAAGAGATTTATCAAAATTATATATTTTAGCTCATAAGTTAGGGTTAAAATCTTTATACTATACAAGAACTAGAAAATCAACTATTGAAGAGTGCTTAAGCTGTTCAGTATAATGAAAGGAATTAAAATGGAAAAAAAGATATATAAAGCTGTCAATTGGAACACATTGGACAATGATTATGTAGAAGTATTTTGGGAACAAAACTTAAGGCAATTTTGGATAGATACAGAATATATACCTTCAAAGGATATTGATTCATGGCATTCTTTATCTCCTGAAATGAGAGAAACTTATAAAAAAGTTTTAGGAGGGCTAACGTTACTTGATACTTTACAATCTCATACAGGTATGCCTAAAATTATAGATCATATTGATTCGTTACAATGTAGATCTGTTTTATCGTATATGTGTATGATGGAATCTATACATGCTAAATCATATTCAACAATATTTACTACAGTTGCTTCAACTGAAGAAATAAATGAGATATTTAGATGGGTACAAAATAATCAATATTTACAATTTAAAGCTCAAAAAATTGATGAATATTATCAATGTTTAAATAATCCTAATGCAACACCAAGAGAAATATATATGGCATTGGTAGCTTCTGTTTTCTTAGAATCTTATCTTTTCTATAGTGGATTCTTTTTACCACTTTGGCTTTCAGGTCATGGACAAATGGTTGCAAGTTCAGATATTATTAAAAAAATAATTGCTGATGAATCTATACATGGAGTTTTTGTAGGGAAATTAGCTCAAGAAATATTTGAAGAAATGCCATTTGTTGAAAAAGAAAGTGTAAAAAAAGAAATAATGAGCTTATTTTATGAATTATACGAAAATGAATTAAAATTTACTGATGAAATATATTCAGATGTTGGATTAACATCTGAAGTTAAAGAATATATTAGATATAACGGGAACAAAGCTTTAATGAATTTAGGATTTAAAGAAGAATTTGAAATTAAAGAAGTTAATGCTATAGTATTAAATGGATTAAATGTTGAAACTACACAGCATGATTTCTTTTCTAAAAAATCTACTAATTATGAAAAAACATTAGAAGTTGTACATTTAAATGATGATGATTGGAAAGAAGATTTTGACACGGATTTAGATATTTAGGAGGAGGAAATGACTAAAAAATATACAATAATGCAAATACTATACTGGGCTATGTTTAGTTCAGTATATGCTTTTGCAAATAGCTTTTTAAGCTCTAGAGGATTTAATTCAACATTAATAGGAACTATTATGGCATTATCTTCTTTTTTTTCTGTTTTATTACAACCTTTAACGGCGAAATTAATTGAAGTTTATAAGTCTATAACAGTAAAAAACTCACTTATAGCATCTATGATGTTAGTTTTGATAAATGCTTTACTTATTAGTTATTCTAGTAATAAGATTATGGTTTCATTATTTTTTGTACTTTTAATAACAGGATTACTTAATGCTCAAACATATATGTATACATTTATATTCCAGTATATAAATAAGGGGGAAAATATAAATTTTGGAATAGCAAGGGGTATGGGATCTGCTGCATTTGCAATTTTTTCATATTTTTATGGAGTAATAGGTTCTAAAATAGGTTTTGAATTTATACCTATATGGGCAACAATATTGTCTTTGTTTGTTATATTTGCTATTATGAGTTTTAAGGATATAAAGAAAGAAACTATAAATAGTGATTTAGAAATTAAAACAAATTTAACGGAATTTTTTTATAAATATAAAAATTTTTGTTATGTGCTTATAGGAATGATATTTATATTTTTTACACATAATGCTTTAAATACATTTATGAGAAATATTTTAGAAAATTTAGGTAGAGGTTCACAAGAAGTAGGTATAGGTTTTATGATAGCTGCTGTAGTTGAATTGCCTGCTATGTTTTATATAGTAAAATTAAATAGAAAATTTGGTTATTCAAAATTATTAAAAATATCAGCAATTGCATTTTTAACAAAGATAGTAATAACATATGTTACTGTTTTAACAGGAAATATAACTTTATTTTATATAGCACAAGTTACACAATTTGCAGGATATGCTATATATGTACCTGTTTCAGTTTATTATACAAATCATATTATGGAAGAAAAAGATAGAATAAAAGGACAAGCTTATATGGCTGTATCATCAACTATAGGATCTATATTAGGTAATTTATTAGGAGGAAAAATAATTGAAGTGTATTCACTAAATTATATGTTATTAGCTTCTTTAATCGCAACTATTATAGGGATTGTAATATTGATGATAAATTTAGAAGATAAGTAATAAATATGACATGTATCTTAAATGGATACATGTTTTTAATAAAAAAAAGCTAGTATCTACTAGCAGTTATATATGATGGTGAGCCAGCAGGGGGTCGAACCCTGGACACACGGATTAAGAGTCCGTTGCTCTGCCAACTGAGCTACTGGCTCATATACATAAAGAGTATACAATACTTTTTGTTAAAAATCAATAGAAAAAAACAATAAAATATGATAAAATTACTAAATGATATAGGCATACATTTATTATGTATGTTTTATTTTTGAGGAGTAAAGATGAAGAAAATATACATAAAATACAGTTTGATTTCGTTAGGATTTGCAATACTTTCAAATCTTATTTACCCAAAATATTATTTTTTGACATGGAATTTATTTTTAGCTTATATTCCATTTTATATAAGTAATATAAAGAAAAAAAATATTTTTGTTGACATATTTTTATCTTTTGTGGCATTAATATTTTATCCAAATGCAGTTTATTTATTTACAGATTTAATACATATTAGTAATTTAAAATTTTACAAAAGAGGGGCTAAAGTAATTTATTTAATGAATTATTTAGATTGGATAAAAGTATCCCTTATATTCCTAGCTGTTATTATTGCAATGAAATTAAGTTATCTTGCAATAAATAATTATGTTAAGAAGTATAAAATGAGCAAGATTACCAAATATACTTTTTATTTAGTAGTTTCTTTTTTAACAGGTCTTGCAGTTTTTGTTGGAAGATTTATTAGATTAAATTCATGGGATTTATTTATTTATCCAAATAAAACTTTTTTAATATTTATTAATCAAATAAATTCTGGAAATATTAAATACATATTATTATTTTCATTTATACAGTTATTTGTAATAATTTTAGAGGAGGAATAAAATGAAAGTCTATTTAGCAGGTCCATTATTTAATGAAGCTGAGGTAACACAGAGGTTGAAAGAAGGTAAATTATTAAGAGAAAAATTTCCAGATATTGATTTATTTAATCCTATAGAACAACCATTTAATGAGAATAAACAGACATTACCAACTCCTATAGATATATATAGTGGAGATGCAAATGCAATAATTAATTCAGATGTTGTTATTCTTGATATGACTAATGAAGATTCAGGAGTAATGGTTGAATTAGGTCTTTCAATTGCGTATAATAAAAAAATTATTGCAATAAATTCAGATATTAGACTT
This sequence comes from Streptobacillus notomytis, assembly GCA_001612575.1. Classification (GTDB taxonomy): domain Bacteria; phylum Fusobacteriota; class Fusobacteriia; order Fusobacteriales; family Leptotrichiaceae; genus Streptobacillus; species Streptobacillus notomytis. Next base: position 6,529 of record LJRV01000064.1, on the reverse strand, counting down.
AAATCAGCAAATAAATATGATATACCAAGTTATGCAATGAATCATTTTGTACTTGGAGGAATACTTAAACATGGAATATTGGTATATTCATTTGAAGAAGCAATGGAAGAGTTGAAAAAATATGATAAATAATAAGATAATAAATAAAAGAATAGTTGCATTTTTTCTTACAATGATAGGAGGTTTTTTAGAAATTTATTCTTATTTATTATTAGGGAAAGTATTTGCAACTACTATTACTGGAAATTTGATATTAATGGTATTTAATTTAAAAAGATTAGAATTAAGTAATGTTACTAAATATATAGTTCCAATAATATTTTTTTGTTTTGGTGTTTTAATTGCAGAGAAAATTAAATCAAAGATTACTATTAATTTTTCTAAATTAGTATTATTTTTAGAAATATTAATTTTATCATTTATACCTTTTGTAGGCATACAATTAATTTCAGTATCTTTAATAGCCTTTATATCTGGAATACAGATACAAACATTCAGAAAGATTTCAGATAATGTGTATATGTCGACTATGTGTACAGGTAATACTAGAGCTTTAGTTGAAGCTTTAGTTAATGGTAGAAAACAAGACATTAAAGACTATTTTGTAGTAGTTAGTGGTTTTTTAACAGGAGTTTTATTAGGAGATATAAGTATAATATTTTTTGATAAATTTTCTATATATGTTTGCGTTTTAATACTATTATTAATATTTTATATAATAAAGAAAGTAGGGAAAAATGAAGTTATCAGATAAGGTATTGTCTATGCAATATTCACCTATAAGAAAGTTTGTTCCTTTCGCTGATAAAGCTAAAAAAGAAGGTGTAAAAATATTTGAATTTCACATAGGTCAACCAGATGTTAAAACTCCTGATTCTTTTTTTAATGGAGTTACAAAGTATCAAGAAAAAATAATTAAATATACAAATTCACAAGGACTAGAAGAATTACTTGATTCTTTTGTGGAGTATTATTTAAGATATAATCTTAAAATTTATAAAAATGAAATTTTAATAACTAATGGTGGGAGCGAAGCTCTTCAGTTTGCAATTAATACAATATGTAATAAAGATGATGAAATTTTAGTTCCAGAACCATATTATTCAAATTATGATTCATTTTTAAGAATAGCAGATGCTAAATTGGTTCCTATAGTTACAAAAATAGAAGAAGGATATAGATTACCAAGTTATGATGAAATGAAAAAATTAATTACTCCTAAAACAAGAGCTATATTATTTTCTAATCCATCTAATCCAACTGGAGTTGTATTAAATGAAAGAGAAATAGAGGATATAAAGAGGTTGTCATTAGAGTTTGATTTATTCATTATTTCTGATGAAGTGTATAGACAGTTTATATACGATGTTGATACAAAATTTAAATCATTTTTAAGTTTTGAGGATGTATCAGACAGGGTAATAATGATAGATAGTATATCTAAGCATTATAGTGCATGTGGAGCAAGAATAGGAGTATTTGTATCTAGAAATAAGGAAATTGTTGCTCAAGCTTTAAAATTTTGTCAAGCAAGATTGTCTGTTTCGACTATAGAACAGTATGCTAGTGCTAACCTTGTAAGAGGTATTGATGTATACATAGATGATGTTAGAGCGGAATATAAGAAGAGAAGAGATTTAATGTATGAAAAATTAACTTCAATAGATGGAGTAAAAGCAAATAAGCCGGATGCAGCTTTTTATATTTTTGCCTCTCTTCCTGTTGATGATACTGAAGAATTTAATAAATGGTTATTATGTGATTTTAGACATAATAATAAAACTTTAATGTTCGCTTCAGGTAGTGGATTTTATGCAAAGGAACATAGAAATTTAGTTAAAAATGAAGTAAGGTTTTCTTTTTGTGGTAATAATCTTAGAGAGATTGAAGAAGGTATAAATTTATTGGAAATAGCATTAAAGGAATATAATGAAAAATAAAAAAAATGGATATTTGTTAGAAATATCATATAAGGGTAAGAAATTTTATTGTTTTGATGAAATTAAGGATAAAAAAACAGTGAAAGGTTTACTTAAAGAATATCTTTTATCAAAAGGAATAAAGATATATAAAGGGTTACAACAAGCTGGTAGAACAGATGCAAGAGTTTCAGCGTATTCAAACTATATATATTTTATTGCTGATGAATTTGATTTAAATATACTTGATATTGATATAGATATTTCAGGATTAAAAATTAAAAATGTAATAAAAACAAGAAATGATATAGTTTTACCAGATATTGTTGAAAAAAGAATATATATTTATTTTTATCCTAAAAAGTTTTTGAATGTTGATGATGAAACTATATTAAAAAGATGTGAAGAAGTTAGTGGATATATGGATTTTTCTGAGTTCACAAATCATAAGGGTTTAAAATTGAAAAATCACTTTAGAGATATTAAAGTAACTTATTTAGAAGAAAAATTATATTTTGAAGGAAATTCATTTATGCCTCAACAAGTTAGAATAATGAGTGGATATATTTTAAAAGGTAAAAAAGAACCAATGGATCCTAAATTTTTAGTTTTGGATAAAATTATTTTTAAAGGTGATATTTTATGAAAAAGCAAATTAATAAAGAAGCTTTAATAACAAGTATAATATATTTGATGTATTTTATATGGTGGTATTATTTTGCATATATTTATCCACCCAAAAATGTTGAAGATTATAAATATATTTTAGGATTTCCTGAATGGTTTTTTTATTCTTGTATAGTAGGATTTATCTGGGTAAATATAGCGGTATTTATAGTAGCTAAGATTTTTTTTAAAAATATTGATTTAAATACAGGTGATATAAATGAATAAGTTTCAGTTATTATTACCTATAATAATATATCTATTTATTACTATATTAACAGCATATTATATAAGTAAAAAAGAAAATAAAAATGATTTTACAGAATCATATTTTATTGGAAATAGAAGTATGGGAGCTTTTGTTTTAGCTATGACTGTAGTTTCAACATATATAGGAGCGTCATCATTTTTAGGTGGACCATCTATAGCATATAAGTTGGGTTTAGGTTGGGTATTATTAGCTTGTATACAAATTCCATTAATATTTTTTACTTTAGGAGTACTTGGAAAGAAAATAGCTATAATTTCAAGAAAAATAAAAGCTGTAACATTAATAGATATTTTAAGAAAAAGATATAATAATGAATTATTAATAATTTTACTTTCAGTATTATTGTTAATATTTTTATTTGCTTCTATAATTGCTCAATTTATTGGAGGGGCAAGACTTATAGAAAGCATTATAGATATAGATTATAAAATAGCATTAACAATATTTGTGTTTACAGTTATATTTTATACTACTATCGGTGGATTTAAAGCTGTAACAATAACTGATGCAATACAGGGATTAGTTATGATGATATCTACATTTGTCTTGTTTTTTGTAATAATAAATAAAGTGGGTTCTATGTCAGAAATAACTTCTATTATTAAAAATATAGATCCAAATTTATTAACACCTGATGCTGGAGGAGCAATATCAAGACCATATATATTATCTTTTTGGATTTTAGTTGGTATAGGTATATTAGGGTTACCTGCAACAACTGTAAGGAGTATGGGGTATAAAGATTCTAAAGCACTTCATAATGGAATGATAATTGGAACTTTTGTTGTAGGCTTTTTATTAATAGGAATACATTTAGTTGGATTTATGGGAAGAGCAATTGAACCTAATATTGATGTTAGTGATAAATTAATACCTATACTTGCATTAAAAAATTTACATCCTATAATTGCAGGGGTATTTATAGGTGGACCACTTGCTGCTATTATGTCAACTGTAGATTCATTGTTAATATTAATTTCATCATCTATAATTAAAGATTTGTATATAAATTACATAAACAAAAATGCAAGTGATAATAAATTAAAAAAGATTTCGTTAATTATTAGTATTAGTATAGGTATAATCACATATTTATTGTCAATTAATCCACCTAGTTTGATTGTATGGATTAATTTATTTGCACTTGCAGGTCAAGAAGTTTTATTTTTTGTACCAGTATTTATGGGACTATATTGGAAGAGAGGTAATGATAAGGGGGCTATAGCCTCAGTAATTGTAGGTTTTGTTGTTTTCATATTGCTTGAAAAATTTAAATATTCAATATTTGGTCTTATGAGTATAGTACCTGCACTTACATTTGCATTGATTTCATATATTTTAGTTTCATTTATAACTAAGAAAAATGATGAAAAAATTATAGAAATATTTTTTAAATAATAAAAAGGCGTGTTTAACACGCCTTTTATTATAACTCTACAAATTCTTTTGCAATTTCTGCTGCAAGTTTTACGTTGTTATATACCAGTTGTATATTAGCTTCTAATGATTTTCCATCAGTTATTTTCTTAACTTTATCAAGTAAGAATGGTGTAGAATCTTTACCTTTAATTCCTAATTTTTCTGCTTCTTCTAATGCTTCATTAATAGCGTTAGTTATAACGCCAAAATCCATAGCATATTTTTCTGGTATAGGATTTGCTATTACAACTCCACCATTTAATCCTAAATCCCATTTAGTTTTCAATATATTTGCAAAATCTTTAGGATTATCAATTGCATTATCTAAATTATATCCACTTTTTATTGTATAAAAAGCAGGTAATTCTTTTGTCTTGTATCCAAGTACTGGAACACCTTTTGTTTCTAAATATTCTAATGTTAAAGGTAAATCAAGTATTGATTTTGCACCTGCACAAATTACTGCAACATTTGTTTGTGCTAATTCTTCTAGATCTGCTGATATATCCATAGTAACTTCTGCATTTCTATGTACACCACCAATTCCACCTGTTGCAAATATTTTAATTCCAGCAAGAGCTGCAATTATCATAGTAGTTGAAACTGTAGTTGCACCATTTAATTCTTTACTTACAACATAAGCTAAATCACGTCTACTTACTTTTGGAACATTTACTCCTTCTTTACCTAAAAAATTAATTTCATCTTCAGTTAATCCTACTTTTAATTTTCCATTTATTATTCCTATAGTTGCAGGAACTACTCCATTTTCTCTTGCAATTCTTTCAACCTCTAAGGCAACTTCAACATTTTGTGGATATGGCATACCATGTGATATTATTGTTGATTCTAAAGCTATAACAGGTTTATTATTTTCTAAAGCCTCTTTTACCACTTTATTAATTTCTAAATATTTTTTCATTTTTCCTCCTATAATTCTATATTAAAATATTTTTTTAAAGTATTATTTAATAAATCTTTTGTTAGACCTTGATAACAAGTACCTATATTAGTGACATTAATTATTGACATAGACATTGAAATTTTAGAACTTTTTTCTATATCATAACCATTTTTAGCTGAGTATACTATACCTGCTGTAAATGCATCTCCAGCACCAGTAATATCAACTGCTTTAATTTTTGGATTATTGATTAATCCATATTTTTCTTTGTTCATATAAAACATACCCTCTTTGCCTAGGGTAATATATATATTTTCAATTCCTTGATCTAAAAGTTTTTGACCAGCTAATCTCATAGTTTTTTCATCTTTAATTTCAACTCCTGTTAAAAGTTCTGCTTCTATTTTATTTGGCTTAATAGAATGAATTTTATTAAGAATGTTTTTTATTTTTTTTGCTTTAGTAGTTGAAACTAAATCAACTATAATTTTTTTATTAAATGTAGAAATATATTCAATAACATCTTGACGTAAATTTGTATCAATAACTAAAATATCAGCTTTTTTAATATATTCTTCTTTGCTTTTTATGTAATCTATATCTAATTTTTCTAGTATAGACATACTTGAAATTGCTACTATCATTTCATTTTCATCATTTAATACAGATAAATAAGTTGATAAGGACTCATTAGGAATTATTAAACAATTAGACATATCAACTTTTTTATTATTCATATATTTTAATAATGAAACAGAAAATTCATCATCACTTATTGGTGCAATAAACTTTATATTTAAATCTAAATGAGAAAGATTTTCTGCAATATTTCTTGCTACACCACCAAATCCTTTTTCTATTTTACCAGGATTTGAATCATTTAGTATAATAGAATTTTCTGAAAAACCTTGTATATCAATGTTAGCACCACCTATAATACAAATCATAAAGCACCTCTTTTATTTATATACCCAGAGTCTATCATATATTTACATATATAGTCAATTGATAAAAATATTCATTTTAATGAATAATAAAGTTAATATAAAATATTAATAATACTTCATTGACAAAAATACAGGGGGGGGGGTATAATAAAAAAGCTAAAAGAAAAGAAGAAGTAGGAGGAAGAAGTGATAAGTAGAAAACTTATAGGGATATTGTGCATAAGTGCGAGTGTATTTGGTGCAGAATATTATGTAACAAGTGATTCAAATATAGAGCTAGGCTATGAGAGCTCATTTACTAAAAAAGGATTATTTGAACTAAATGCAGGAGGTATCTTTGGAAAGAACAAAGAAATATTTGTATTTGGAGGAGCAGGAGTAAAAGGAGATAGCACTATAGATG
>LJRV01000063.1 GCA_001612575.1 Streptobacillus notomytis | reverse complement strand
GCCGAGGGCAGTCATTTTGACTGGAGCTATGCGGCACAGACTGCGCCGGATAAATGGAGCCAGTTAAAACCGGAATATCAGGCCTGCGCGGGCATGAATCAGGCGCCCATTAATATTGCCCAGACCACACCGGCACAGTTGCCGCCGTTAAAACTGAACTATGCGGCCAAGGCCAAAACCATTGTGAATAACCAGCGCACGGTTCAGGTCAATTTTGAGCAGGGTAATCATTTGGAACTGGATCAGCAAGTCTTTGAGCTCAAGCAGTTCCATTTGCATAGTCCAAGTG
>LJRV01000062.1 GCA_001612575.1 Streptobacillus notomytis | reverse complement strand
TATGGATTATGAATTACCTTCACTTCAACATGATGATCTAAACTGGTCGTCATGCTGAAAAAGTATCTATTCCTGACCAAACCAGGAATTCTCTTCGGTAATTTCATTACCACCTTGGGCGGCTTTTTATTAGCCGCCCAAGGCTCTGTAGATTTCCTTTTGCTTTTTTTAACCCTTATCGGTACAACGCTTGTTGTTGCCTCAGGTTGTGTCGTCAATAATATCATTGACCAAGACATCGACCAGAAAATGCAACGCACTCAAAATCGTGCTCTTGTAAAAAAAACTGTTTCTGTACCTGTTGCTATGCTATATGCACTGGTTTTGGGAGTAATCGGTTTTAGCATACTATGG
>LJRV01000061.1 GCA_001612575.1 Streptobacillus notomytis | reverse complement strand
TTATCATTATTTAGTATCACATTATTATTATATACCAATAATCTGTAGCATAACACTATAATAATATGAGAAAATTTAAGTATCACATTATTCAAATTTACCAAGAATCTGTATCCTATTCCATAATCTATTTGGTATCTTTCAAGTATCACATTATTCAAATTTACCAAGAATCTGTATCCCATTTCATCTTCTATTTGTTCATCTACTAACGTATCACATTATTCAAATTTACCAATAATCTGTATCCAAGTGCCTACTATTCATCAAAAACTGAAAGTATCACATTATTCAAATTTACCAAGAATCTTTATCCATTTTCATCTACTGTACCTTATACATTTGGTGTTACAGTATTAAAATTTACCAAGAATCTGTA
>LJRV01000060.1 GCA_001612575.1 Streptobacillus notomytis | reverse complement strand
AAAATGGTAGTAAATTAGAGCTAACAAAAGATTCTTTAATGGGTGCAACAACTATTGGAAAAGATAGTGATAATAGCTTAATATTTGGTAATGGAAACAATAATTCAACTGTGACTACATTAAAAGTTGGAGGAAAAGAATTAAAATTTGCTAATTCTGGAGAAAATATAAAGATATCAAATGTAGCTAATGGAATAGAAGACAATGATGCTGTAAATGTATCTCAACTTAAAGATTATTTAAAAACTTTAGGTGGGGGAGCAAAGATAGAAAATGGCTCAGTTACAGGACCTAAATATAACCTAAAAGCTGGTGATGAAAATGCTAAAGATTATACTAATGTAGGAGATGCTTTAACAGCATTGGATAATGCTATAAATAAATCATCAAAAGATTTATCAGATATTACAAATAAACAAATATCATTCCAAGGTAATGACGGAGATTCTAAAAAAGTAAGTAAAAAACTAGGAGAAACTTTAAAG
>LJRV01000059.1 GCA_001612575.1 Streptobacillus notomytis | reverse complement strand
CCTGTCTCGTGGGCTCGGATATAGACATGAAAATTATAACTACAGCCCTAGGGCTGATTACCTTGGCAGGTTTAACGGCGTGTAAAAGTGTGCCTAGCTACTCAGGTGACTATGGCAAAGCTGAACAAAAAATTACTGGTATAGAATTAGATGACCAACAGGCGCTAGATGTGGGCAATCGTTTTGTCGCTGCATTTAATACGCTCGGTACTCCTTCTTTTGTTAATAATGCTAGCAATCTTTACGCTGATCAGCTCTATATCAACGATACACTCTCGCAGTTCTCTCAAAAGAAAGATCTGATTAAGCATTTTGAAGGCATGAATGCCCGAGTGAATAATGTCACGGTAAAACTCATTAGTGCAACTCATCACCAAGATACAGCCTACATTCATTGGTACATGACCTATGACTTTAAAATGCTAGGTCGTTCAAAAACGATGGCTTCTTATGGAATTAGTCAAATTAAGATTAATGACCAACAAAAAATTATTTTCCAGCAAGATTATTGGGATCCAGCGAATGGCCTCTACCGTTCTTTACCCATATTTGGAGGAGTATATAAATGGATATTGCCGTTCAAAAAAGTCGAATCTTGATATTTCTAGGAATCTTAATCGTATCTCAAGCCAATGCGGCTGAATTGAAAAAATGCAGTTCAGCACCTTTAATGGTTACGAGTAAAAAGGTGGGAAATGTCAGTTACTTTGCTGAAGAT
>LJRV01000058.1 GCA_001612575.1 Streptobacillus notomytis | reverse complement strand
ATATTCACCTTTCGCTTCAAGCTTTGGTGTACCTGGTTGGTTATACCAAGTTAAGAATGCAGATAAATCAACACCTGAACCTGCAGAGAGTGCAGCAACCCAGTCTTCAACAGTTACGGCTTGTCCATCATGACGGCGGAAATATTCATCCGTTCCCTGACGGAATTTTTCTTTACCCAGTAATGTCGACATCATGCGGTTAATTTCCGCCCCTT
>LJRV01000057.1 GCA_001612575.1 Streptobacillus notomytis | reverse complement strand
CATCCAACCCTGATTCCTCAGGAACAGCTTATTGCAAATGTAAATGGTGTGAAAAACGCTGTACTGGTTCAGGCCAATGCTGTTGGCCCTACCCTGTACTATGGTGCCGGTGCCGGCGCCGGACCAACAGCCTCTGCAGTAGTGGCTGATGTAGTTGATATCGTGCGGGACATTTCCTATACCGAAGATGGTGCAGGTACTATTCCGCAGCTGGCTTTTGAGGCATTGACTGACCTGCCAATCCTGAGCCGCGAAGAAATGACTACAGGCTATTATATCCGTGTTGATGC
>LJRV01000056.1 GCA_001612575.1 Streptobacillus notomytis | reverse complement strand
ATCACCAGCTGTATTCTTTTCTACCTTTATGTTGTCTTTTGCTGTTCCGCCTGAAACTGTTCACTCCCCTTGTATCTTTATAGTTATTCCTAGTTTTTTACTTCCTTTTTTAGAATCTCCGTAATTACCTTGGTGTGATATTTGTTTATTTGTATTATCTGATAAATCTTTTGTTGATTTATTTATAGCTTTATCTAATGCTGTTAAGGAATATCCTACATAAGTATAATCTTTAGCATTTTC
>LJRV01000055.1 GCA_001612575.1 Streptobacillus notomytis | reverse complement strand
CTCAGTTGGTTAGAGGACACGCTTGATAAGCGTGGGGTGACAAGTTCAAGTCTTGTTAGACCCACCATTACTTTGACTGGTTCAAGTTATGAAGATAAAAGATATATGATTGATGTATTGATAAGCTGGGGACTTATTTTCGTTGGTAGAGCGCCTGCTTTGCACTCAGGAGGTCAGGAGTTCGACTCTCCTAGTCTCCACCATGAATCAAACATGATTTGATTCGAAGCTAGAGATTACAGAGTTTAATGAGAACTTAGCGTAAAGCACCTCTTATTAACTTCTTTGATTTATCACAGTTGGCTGCAGTCCGACGAGGATGCAGTGAATCATTAACAGATTGGCAAATTTGAGTCTGAAATAAATTGTTCAACTCATTCAATAGACGTTACAGGGCAACCTGTTGACTAACGTAGATTGAACTGATAACTAGCAAATTAACTGAATCAAGCGTTTTGGTATATGAATTTAGATTGAAGCTGTACAGTGCTTAAATGCACAGTACTCTAA
>LJRV01000054.1 GCA_001612575.1 Streptobacillus notomytis | reverse complement strand
TAATTTTGCAGCTAATCCTATAGTTAATGTTTTAGTCTTTTCATCTGTTGTTACTTTTATGTTATTTGATGCTGTTGTTCCAGCAACTGTTCCTTCTCCTACAATACTAAGCTTTTCTCCTATTTTAACTTTAGCTTCTTGTTTGTCATTTCCAGAAAATTTAAGTTCTTTATCATTTAATAAGCCAGAAGTTACTTTTTTAAGTTGAGCTACATTTACTGCATCTGTATCCTTTTCTCCTGCTGCTACTCCTGTTATTCTTCTAGTGTCAGTTGATCCATTACCTATAGCAAGCTCTCCCTTAGTTGGTTTCCAAGTTGGATCCATTAACGTAGAGTTAGTTTTAGTTGTAACATCATAGCCTGCTTTAGTTACATCTGCAGTATTTTTAGAACCACTTCCTAATACTATGCTATCTTTGACTGTTGCTTTTGCTCCATTTCCTATTGCTATTGCATTTTCTGCTGCTGTTTCTGTTCCTGCCTTATGTCCTATTGCTATTGAATCTTTTCCTTTTGCCCCTTTATTAGAATAATTTTCTTCCTCTATTCGCTTTTTCTCCTCATCTGTTAATACTTTATCAACGTTAGACAAGTCTTTTTCTCTTGCTTCCTCTAAATCTTTTATATATTTATCTATATCAAATTTATTATTAGTTTTATACTTATTATCACTAACAGAACTTAGTCCATTAATAGAA
>LJRV01000053.1 GCA_001612575.1 Streptobacillus notomytis | reverse complement strand
GCTTGACTATACAACACCCAAGCAGTTGTATATGAAGCATCAATCGATTCTTAAATATGCAAGACAACTTGATTTAGTTATACCTCTAGCTAAAATGAACAGATAACGTAAGATTCAATTCAGCCCAGTCTGTTACAGATTTGGAAAACGCTTCGGCATTAAGTAAGACCTAAGCAAGTATCCATAAACAGTTGTGCTGGCGACCATAGCAAGAGTGAACCACCTGATCCCTTCCCGAACTCAGAAGTGAAACCTCTTAGCGCTGATGGTAGTGTGGGATTACCCATGTGAGAGTAAGCCATCGCCAGCTCATTATTCTAAACACCCCAATCTCAAAAGAGGTTGGGGTGTTTTTTT
>LJRV01000052.1 GCA_001612575.1 Streptobacillus notomytis | reverse complement strand
CTTAACAACTTTAAAAAGTAAGACCTACCGACACAAAGTCATGTATAAATCACCATGCACATTGCGCTCATGTCTCAACAAGAAAATAAAACAGCCCTAAAAACGCGGCCCAAAGTTACGCAAGGTCTGCCGTGCCGTATCGCTAGATTATTTTACCAGCTTACGAAGATCTTGACTCAGATCGAGATATTTGTCAGCCTCAAGAGCCGCCTGTTTGCTGCTCAGCTTTTTTAGGTGACGCATGTCTTTGGCTGCATTGACCGTGATCCCACCCCCAATTACCCCGTCAGTCACACCAAACAATACGAA
>LJRV01000051.1 GCA_001612575.1 Streptobacillus notomytis | reverse complement strand
CTTCTTTAAATCTGTTATTAATTCTTGAGATAGACCTGATATTCTTTTAGAAATTTCTTCTATTTCTCCATTTTCATTAAGTATTAATTTTATTTCAGGAATATTGAAGTTAATCATTCCTTTTTGATTTTTTTGTTTTCTTAATATTTTAGAAAGTTCTAACATATCCCATAACATAGGAAAAGTCTTATCATTATTCTCAAACATTTCATTTACTTCATTATAATTTAGCCTATGATGAGATTTAATAACAGATTTAAAG
>LJRV01000050.1 GCA_001612575.1 Streptobacillus notomytis | reverse complement strand
TCATCAGGAAAGTCTTAATTTCTTTTATGATAGTGACTTATGTTTAATCCTGTTAGTATATTATCTTTGTCATCTTCTCTTTCTATTAAAGTATTATTAGATTCTATTACTGCTCCTATTGTTAATCGATAAGGAAGTGATCTTTTTCCTCTTCCTGAAAACCAGGTATATATATATGTATCAAATTCTGTAGTTAGTTTAAAGTTTCTTCCTAAATCATAGTTTAGTTTTCGTTCTATTTCATATCTTTGTTCTATTTTTCCTGGCATGTTACTCCAATGCCATGCTTCAAAAGAACTTTACTTTCC
>LJRV01000049.1 GCA_001612575.1 Streptobacillus notomytis | reverse complement strand
GCTATTATTTCCATCTTTTCCTATATTTGTTGCACCCATTTAGGAATTTTGTGTTAATTCTATTTTATCATTACCGCTTTCTATAGATATTTTATTTGCGGAAATAGTTGTTTTATTTCCACTTCCATTACTAATCGATATAGATGAAGCTGTTATACTAGTTTGAGCATGTCTACCAGCAGTTTTATCCAGGTATGTTATTTCTGTTTTAGTTAAAGTAATTGTTTGTCTTCTCTACATTATTTTTTACTTCTATATTTGTAGATGTAATTGATGTCTCTTTACTATCTTTACCTTTAACTTTAAGTCCATCTTTTGATAATATTGATTGTTCATCATTTGCATTCTTTTTAGTAGTTATACTTTCTATTTCAACTATTTTTTCAGATAATCCTATAGTTAATGTTTTAGTCTTTTCATCTGTTGTTACTTTTATGTTATTTGATGCTGTTGTTCCATTAACTGTTCTTTCTCCTACAATCCTAAGCTTTTCTCCTATTTTAACAA
>LJRV01000048.1 GCA_001612575.1 Streptobacillus notomytis | reverse complement strand
ATTTAAATAAAAGTGATTCAAAAAAAATAGTATTAGATAAATTGAATCTAACACTAAGCGAAAATAAGATAGTCGGGATATTAGGTTCTAACGGTAGTAGAAAAACTACTGTATTAAAGATAATTGCAGGACTTGAAAGAAAAAGTAGTGGTGAAATATTAATAAATCGATTAGAACCAACAAATAATACTAAATCTATAGTTAGTTATCTATCAGATAAAAACTTTATAGATAATTCTCTTAAAGTATATCAAGCATTAAATCTATATAATGATTTTTTCGATTTTGATATAAATAAGGCTGTAAGACTTTTAGAAGAAATGAACATAGATATTAAAGCAGAAATTGCATCTTTATCTAAAGGTATGAAAGAAAAAGTCTTTTTAATTCTAACTTTATCAAGAAATGCTAGAATATTCATATTAGATGAGTAGTAACGATAACTGTAGAATTCTCAAATACGTTATTTATAATAATATTTAATATTTGATCTCTAGTAATAACATCTAC
>LJRV01000047.1 GCA_001612575.1 Streptobacillus notomytis | reverse complement strand
GAGGAAAAACATATGGTAAGGTGTGAGAAAATGTAGCAATAGATTTTAATGAAAAATAAGAAAATAAACAAATTTCAGTAATAGGAACTAATACAAAGTTAGATTTGCAAAAAACTGTTGTTTATGGTTCTCATGCATATGTTTAACAAAATTATTTTAATACTTGTAATAGTTTAAGTAAAGATCATGGACATGAAGTTGTAGTAGGAAATGCAGTTTTCACAACAGCCCAAGCAACATCTGTAGGATATAATAC
>LJRV01000046.1 GCA_001612575.1 Streptobacillus notomytis | reverse complement strand
ATAAATTTATGTTTTTTAAAAATACCAAAATGTAATAAAGAAGTTCAAGAATTTTTAAATATCAATGACAATTATTTGAATATTTTTAATAAATTAGTAAAGAAAAGAATTATTACTTCTTTTGAAGAAGTATTTCACGAAGAAAATAGTATATATTTTAAAAATAAACTTTACATTGATTCTATTTACGAAAACACAGATTTTATTTTAAAAAA
>LJRV01000045.1 GCA_001612575.1 Streptobacillus notomytis | reverse complement strand
TCTATAAAAGAATTTAGAAAAGAATTTTATATACCAGAAAGTGATATAGATATACTATTTAAAGAGTCAAAGTATGGAAATATATATATTGATAGTAAAAAGTTAAAAAGTTTAATCTTATTAGATGAAATGAGGGGTTATAAAAGTAAAGAAGAGTATCTAGATAATCTAACAAAGATTGGAAATATTAGATCTGATAAAGAATATATGTTTAATACGAGATTTAAATATTTTGAAGCTTTGAGTGAAGTAAATGTATTAAATTTTTCTTTTTTGACTAATTTTTCAAGTGAATATTTGATGTTATTTATAAAATATTTAGATAGAAAAATTTTGAATATAAGTTTAAATGATACAAAAATAAAAATATTAGATATTAAAAAATTAAGTACAGTAATTAAAAAAGATTTTGCTTTAATTAATGTTCAAGGTAATATTTCTATTAAAGATAGAAATATATTTTCTAAGATGCAAAGTAGTGAATTAGGATTACCTATATCTGATAATTTAATATATGAGAAACTTTATAATATATATAGAAATATAGTA
>LJRV01000044.1 GCA_001612575.1 Streptobacillus notomytis | reverse complement strand
GGATCAATAGCCATAGGTTCTAGGTCTATAGCTTATGCTGATGGAGCAACAGCCTTAGGAACTCTTGCATATGCTTTAAAGAAAGGATCAACAGCAGTAGGAACACTAACAAGAGCAGAAGGAGAAGGGGCAATAGCAATAGGAAGAGAGACTAACGTATTTTCTCCAAATGCTATAGCTTCAGGTAATAAGACATTAGTTCTATCAGAGGGTGGAGCAGCATACGGATTTTCAGCTATTTCAGGAGGACAAAACTCTATAGCAATAGGAACAGATGTTTACTCTAATGTTGACTATGATTATAGTACTAAATTAAAATTTAAAGCTGATGATAAAACTACTATTAATAGTAAAGAGACGACTACAGGTTTATTTGGAGATTTAGATGATTATGGAAAAGTAGACAATAAAGAAGACAAAAGAGGCCTATATGGATTCGATTTAAATGGAGTTGCAAAAACTATCATAGGACTTGCAGAAGATAATGCACCAGAGAAATTAGAAAACGTAGGAGCTTCAAAAGGAACATATTTAAAAAGTGGAGAGTATTTTTTAAATTTTAAAGATTATATAGAAGGTATAGAAAACGGATTAAATAATGCTAAAGATAAAGATGGTAAACAAACAGATTCTATAAGAATAAAGAAAGAAACAAAAAACGGAGTAAAAGACAT
>LJRV01000043.1 GCA_001612575.1 Streptobacillus notomytis | reverse complement strand
TTACTATTCTAAGATATAAAAATATGGATAGTGAACTTGAAGAAGAAATTGAAAAAATACTTCCAAAGTACTATAACAAAAAATACCATATTTTTGTAGGTAATGATCCCGATAATCTATATACCTACTGCTCAAATTTTGTATACAATATATTCCTTGAGGCAAGTAGAAATTTAAAAATAGATGAAATCGAATTGGTTAAAAATAAATACCCTGTGCTACCCTTTAATTTCTTAGAATAGTAATTTTTCT
>LJRV01000042.1 GCA_001612575.1 Streptobacillus notomytis | reverse complement strand
CTGTCTCGTGGGCTCGGTTGAATATATGAATGATGAAACAGGTGAGGTTTGGTTGCGTCGCCTACGTCAACATTTTGATAAAACAGCATGGTTAAACCCTGAAACTGAAGGGTATTGGCATTACACTCAAACTATTGGTTGGATTAAAGAGATTTTTGAAAACCACATGTATCCAATGACTCTAAAAGGCATTGAGGACTTAACGCGTTACCTTTCTCGATAAACTTGATAACTTTAATAATTTAAAAAGAGGGATAATATGCAACATCAAATTAATGGTATTGCTTTACCAAATGAACAAGGATTTTTTGGTGAGTATGGAGGTCAGTTTATTCCTCCGCATTTAAAAGAAGCAATGGATGAAATTAATGTTGCTTATGAAGAAATTCGCCATACACCAGAATTTCAAAATGAATTAGCAGACCTCTTTGCAAATTATGTCGGCCGTCCAAGTCCTTTATTTCATGCAAAACGCCTTTCAGAACAGTTAGGTGGCGCGCAAATTTATTTAAAACGTGAAGACTTAAATCATACCGGTGCCCATAAAATTAATCAC
>LJRV01000041.1 GCA_001612575.1 Streptobacillus notomytis | reverse complement strand
ATATCTGGCTTTTTTACCAAGTAGATTATATGAAGCTCCAAAAGAAGAGATTCTTGTAGATGAAGAGGATGACTTCCCATTCTAAAAATAGGAGGAAGAAATGAAACCAGTTGCTGAGTTTAAAAAGAGAAAAAGAAGACCAAAAGTTAAATTCAAAATGGAAGATATAGATTATAAAAATGTGGATTTATTGAAAAACTTTATGAACGATAAAGGAAAAATATCTCCATCAAGAGTAAAAGGGATAGCTGCTAAGGTTCAAAGAAAAATTGCAAAAGCAATTAAAAGAGCAAGACAAATAGCATTATTACCTTATACAAAAATAGAAAGATAAAAATAATTTGACTAGATGAAAATCTAGTCAATTTTTTTTACATTGCATAAATCTTTAAATAATATATAACTAATAAATGTAGTATTAGAAATAAATATATAGATTTAAATTTAAGTTTTTTAGTTT
>LJRV01000040.1 GCA_001612575.1 Streptobacillus notomytis | reverse complement strand
CATCTATACTTGATTTTTACAATTTAACATGTTAAAATTAACCGTTAATTAATTTATACTCGGAGGTACAAATGTTATTAGAAAACTTAAAGGTAGTATTAAATGATAAATTTTTATCGGCTATCTTTTCAACAATTTTTATTATTCTATTAGGGTATTATTTAAAATAAAAGAAAATGTTACATGAGGTAGATTCTAAAGTATTAAGTTAAATTCTATTAAGTGCTGATTTACCGGATTTAGCTTTCAAAACTTTTTTAGCTGATAAAAGTGAAAAAACTTATACAACTGGAATAAATGTATTTGTATTTGGATTTGTTTCATACATCCTTTTAAGTATAATAGGATATGTACTATATGCAAATAAAAAA
>LJRV01000039.1 GCA_001612575.1 Streptobacillus notomytis | reverse complement strand
GTATCTTGGGTAAATCATTTATAACCTGATTAATCTTATTACCAAATAAATAATCAAATCCTAAACCTAAATAACCCGTATTAGAAAGTCTTTCAATTTTATCTAATCCATACTCTCTAGTTATCTCTTCCATAACATACTTATTAAAATCAGATTCAAAATCATGCCATTTTTCTTCTAATCTATACTCCTTATTTCCTCCAGCATTAGATGAACTTCTATTTCTTCTAGTAACTGTATTTTGAGGTAATACTGGTTTATCAATACCATTATATAAATAGTCTGGATTCAATTGTTTAGAGTTTATAAGTGTATAATCAAAATTTTTATCATATCCAGGTAAAAGATAAATAAATTCACTTGGAATCTGATACCAAGCTCCAATACTAGAATACTTTCTATCTAGTCCTATACCTAATCTTTTATAAAGTTTCTTTCCTATTTTTTCTATAACTTTATTTACTTCAGCCTTATTATTAATTTGATTGCTTATATTAAGTAATTGAAAAGAAATAAACGAACTTGTAGTAGGTTTTTCATCTTTTTCAAATACCTTTATTATACTAGATATACTGCTAAACTTTGAATTAGAATGTATTTCATCAAATAAAATTTTAGGAATGTATCTAAGAGGAGAATCTCCATAAAGTGAACCTGAATAATGCCCTAATATCCTACTTGTTCCCTTAATTCCTGAAACCTCTGCCTTATCTAAGTCTGCATGTTCTTCTTCATATTCCTTTTCTTCAATCTCTGATTTTGGATTTTTATATTCTTCTTTTAATGTCCACTTCTTAAAATATTCTATCTTATCATATCCG
>LJRV01000038.1 GCA_001612575.1 Streptobacillus notomytis | reverse complement strand
AGTAATTACTAACTCATTTTTTAATCAAGTAGAATTACATCCTAAATTTTCTCAACCTGAACTTAGATCATATTTAAAAAAAGAAGGTATACAAGTAGAAGCATGGATGCCTATAGAAAAGGCTAAATATTTAGATGATGAAGTATTGATAAATATTGCAAGAAAATATAATGTTACTTCATCTCAAGTAATATTAAACTGGCATATACAAAGAGGAATTTATGCTCTTCCTAAATCAGAAACACATTCAAGAATAGTAGAAAATTTTAATTCACATAATTTCATTTTAAATGATGAAGATTTAAACCGTATAGATATGATGGTTGAGGGAGTTAGATTTAGTATAGATCCAGATGATTTTCACTATGATAAAAAATAGATAATTGTAAAACATGTACAAA
>LJRV01000037.1 GCA_001612575.1 Streptobacillus notomytis | reverse complement strand
TCCATTAGTACCTCTTGATACGGGAGATAAAGATAATAATTTAGGTAAAATAGGAGATGCTGCTGGTGCAACTGGAGATGGATCTATAGCGATAGGAATGAAAGCTAAAGCATCTGGTCTTAATAGCATAGCTATTGGTAAATCATCAGCTTCATCAGGAATTAATTCAATAGCAATGGGTATAGATTCTAAAGCTTTTGGTATTACATCAATGGCTTTAGGAGTAGATGCTAAATCATCAGGTATTACAT
>LJRV01000036.1 GCA_001612575.1 Streptobacillus notomytis | reverse complement strand
ATAATGGTTTTTATTCTGCAATACCTATAATAATCTTTGCAACCCCATTTAAATCAAATCCATATAGACCTCTTTTATCTTCTTTACCACCTACTTCTCCATATTTTTCTAAATCCCCAAATAGATTTGTATTTACATCTTTTGAATTAGATCTTAATTTAACTTTACTATCATAATCGTAGTCAACATTAGAATAAACATCTGTTCCTATTGCTATAGAGTTTTGTCCTCCTGAAATGGCTGAAAATCCATATGCTGCTCCACCTTCTGATAAAACTAGTGTCTTATTACCTGAAGCTATAGCATTTGGAGAAAATACATTAGTTTCTCTTCCTATAGCTATTG
>LJRV01000035.1 GCA_001612575.1 Streptobacillus notomytis | reverse complement strand
TACAAGTAATGATAGTAAATATAAATTAACAGGATACAACCTTACATATTAGTATAAAGATAATTCAAAAGATAAAACGAACACAACCCTTGACAAATCAGTATTAATTGTAAAAGGTAAGGACAGAAAATAATCAGTAACAATAAAAGCTGAAGATCATTGCAGCATCATAGCTGTAAAAGGAAAATATGGAAAAGACACTATAACAATAGATGGTTAAAAAGGTTCTATAACAGGACTGAAAGATATAGAACCAGATGAAAAAGATGGAAG
>LJRV01000034.1 GCA_001612575.1 Streptobacillus notomytis | reverse complement strand
TTCTGTACTTCCTACTTCTCCATATTTATCTCAGTCTCCAAATGATCTAAGTTCAGCAGATGTTTGTTTTCCACCTAACTTTCCTTTCCTCTCCTGTTCGTAGTCAACATTAGAGTACACATCTGTTCCTCTTGCTATAGAGTTTTTTCTTCCTGAATTCGCTGAATGTCCGTCTGCTTCTCGGCCCTCTGATATAATTAGTGTCTTCTTCCCTGACGCTCTAGCATTTGGACGAAATCCGTTAGTCTCT
>LJRV01000033.1 GCA_001612575.1 Streptobacillus notomytis | reverse complement strand
CTCCTACATTAGTATAATCTTTAGAATTTTCATCACCAGCTTTTAGGTTATATTTAGGTCCTGTAACATTACCATCATTATCTATTTTAGCATTTCCACCTAAGGCTTCTACATATTTTTTAAGTTGTGATACATTTACAGCATCTTTATCTGCTATTCCATTTGCTACATTTGATATTTTTATGTTATTTCCTTTAGTAGTAAATGTTAAATCTTTCCCTCCAACTTTTAATGTAGTAGTTGAATTATTGTTTCCATTACCAAATATTAAGCTATTATTTCCATCTTTTCCAATAGTTGTTGCACCCATTAAGGAATTTTTTGTTATTTCTACTTTATCATTACCATTTTCTATAGATATTTTATTTGCAGAAATAGTTGTTTTATCTCCACTTCCATTACTTATCTCACTAGATGAAGCTGTTATGCTATTTTTATCTTGTTTTCCACCAGTTTTATCCATTAATGTTATATCTGTTTTATTTAAAGTAGTTGTTTTATCACCATTACCATCTTTATCTGTAATCTTTAACTCTCCTGCTGATAATTTTGTCTTATCTACATTATTTTTTACTTCTATATTTGTAGATGTAATTGATGTCTCTTTACTATCTTTACCTTTAACTTTAAGTCCATCTTTTGATAATATTGATTGTTCATCATTTGCATTCTTTTTAGTAGTTATACTTTCTATTTCAACTATTTTTTCAGATAATCCTATAGTTAATGTTTTAGTCTTTTCATCTGTTGTTACTTTTATGTTATTTGATGCTGTTGTTCCATTAACTGTTCCTTCTCCTACAATACTAAGCTTTTCTCCTATTTTAACAACAGCTTCTTTACCATCATTTCCAGAAAATTTAAGTTCTTTATCATTTAATAAGCCTAAAGCAACTTTTTTAAGTTGAGCTACATTTACTGCATCTGTATCTTCTGATCCTGCTGCTACTCCTGTTATTCTTCTAGTTTCAGTTGATCCATTACCTATAGCAAGCTCTCCCTTAGTTGGTTTCCATATTGCATCAGTTGAATCAGAAGTTCCATCTTTAGTAACATCATATCCCGCATTTCCTAAATTTGCAGTATTTTTAGATTCACTTCCTAATACTATGCTATCTTTAGCTGTTGCTTTTGCTCCATTTCCTATTGCTATTGCATTGTCAGCCATTTTATCTGTACCAGCCTTATGTCCTATTGCTATTGAATCTTTTCCTTTTGCCCCTTTATTAGAATAATTTTCTTCCTCTATTCTCTTTTTTTCTTCCTTAGATAAGATATTATCAACTATATCCTTAGATAAGTCTTTTTCTTTTGCTTTCTCCAAGTCCTCCATATACTTATCTATATTAAAAGTACTATTATCTTGATATTTATTATCATCTATATTTAAAGCTTTAATTGAAGTTGCTTTATCCTTTACATCTTTCTTTTCTAGTTCATCTAATTTATCTTTTAAGCCTGCAACATTTGTCTCATTTATTGTTTCTCCAGCTTTTTTTCTTGCATCTATTGTCAACATCTGTGTTTTTAATTTAACATAGTTCTTGTAATCTACTTGTTTTCTAGCTATTTCTTTTAAATTATTATCAGTGTTTACAGAGAAATATCTAATCTTATCTTCATTTTCTTCTGTTGCTCCATCTAATCTATCTTCTAATGTTTTAAGTTGGGCTACATTTACTGCATCTGAATCTCTATATCCACTAGCTACATTTATTATTCTTCTTTCATGTCCTTTTTTTCCTACTGATATTACTCCTACCTTAGCAGAACTTGGTATTGAATATGATCCTCTTGCAGTGTATCCTGGCTTATTTAAATCTGCTTGTGTGTAATCTGTTGCAGATAAGTATCCTAAAGCTACTGAGTTATCTAGTGTTGCATTCGTTTTATTTCCTAATGCTAATACTGATTTCCCATTGTGTCCTTCAACTACTTTACCACTTTCTTTTAAATCTGTTACAAGAGCGTCATTACCTATTATGATAGAATCTCCTGCATCTTT
>LJRV01000032.1 GCA_001612575.1 Streptobacillus notomytis | reverse complement strand
AATTTTAGAAATGGAGATAGTAATGACCCAAAGGGAAGTAAGAGATGAGATTTTCAAAATATTATTTGAGCATGAAGTAGTAAATTCTGATATTGCAGTAAGAAAAAATGAAGTACTTGAAACTTTAAAAATTAGTAAGGATAAAAGAGAATTTTTAGAAAACTATTTAGATAATTTTGTATTAAATGGAGCTAAAATAATAGAAAAAGTAAAAGAAAAGATAAAAGGTTGGACTTTTTCAAGATTAGCTAATCCGGAAAAAGTAATACTTAAAATGGCATTTTTTGAAATACTATTTGAAGAAATAGGTTATGAAATAGTTGTAAATGAAGCTGTAGAATTATCTAAAATATATGGTGATGAAAAGACTAAAACTTTCATAAATGGTATTTTAGCTTCATTTAATAA
>LJRV01000031.1 GCA_001612575.1 Streptobacillus notomytis | reverse complement strand
GCTTATTAATAGTAAAAAAAACGTTAGAAATATATATTTTTGCATATTCCTCCCATAATATTCAGTCTACCATATTTTAGATTTTTTTTCAAATATTTTTAAATTGATATTACACAAAACTGACCTATTAAAATTGATACTTTAGATACAATTTTTAAGGTCAGTTTTTAATTTATTTGTACATTCTATTTTTTAATTCAGTTATAATCATATTTATTTCATTTATTTTTTTA
>LJRV01000030.1 GCA_001612575.1 Streptobacillus notomytis | reverse complement strand
TTGATATTGAGGGTGGTAAATTAAAGGTTAATAAAGAAGAGACATTAGGTAATATTAAAACAAAAATAGATTCTAAAGCTGTACTTGAAGTAGAAAATAATGAAGATAAATTAGATAATTTACTTGATAAAATAGATAAGGATTCACAAGGAATTTTAAGTTTAGGGAAAAGTATTACAAGTATTGATAAAAAGTATATGGAATATTCAAATCTTAATTTAGGACGTAGTAAAGATATTACTATAGGAAGTGAAGATAAAGAAATAGATTCAAGTATTAGTACTTTAAACTTAGGTGGAGATAATGGAACTGTAACTTTAAAAGGTCTTGATAGATCAAAACATGTAACTAAAATAAATAT
>LJRV01000029.1 GCA_001612575.1 Streptobacillus notomytis | reverse complement strand
TTCTTGAAATTATTTCATTTTCTATTTCTAATGGTATTGGTGATTTAGCATTTTTTAATTCAACAACTGTTGTTTCTAATGCTCCTATATAATCTCCTTTTTCATATAATTGTTTTGCAGTTAATGCCGAACATGAAGTAATAAATAGGCTCACCGTTATCCCAATAAATAAATTTCTTAAATTTTTTTTCATTTTCCTTCACCTCTCCTTGTTATACATAAATGATACACCAATTAAGTTTAAATGTCAATAAAACTAATAGACTTATAAGTTATTTATCAGTATACACTATAATATTTATTGCAATATTCAAATTTAATGAGTATAATAATAAAAAAGAGGTGAAAATATGAAAAAGGATAAAATACTTCAATATATAGTAGAAACTGGCCTTGATGGTATAATATTTACTACACCAAAAAATATAGAATATCTTACTGGCTTTTCTTGTGATCCACATGAGAGAGCTTTAATGTACACAATAAATAAAAATGGTGATGAATTTATTTTATGCCCAAAATTAGAAGAAGAAGTTGCAAAAAAATCAACAGAAAATATTAATATAATAGGATATTTAGATACAGAAAGTCCGTATACTAAGTTACATGAATTTACTAATAATATATCTAGTCTTGGTATAGAAAAAG
>LJRV01000028.1 GCA_001612575.1 Streptobacillus notomytis | reverse complement strand
AAAGAAGAAAACAAGGTCAAGATCTTTTATAAACGATAGATTTAAGTTTAGAAGAAATAGCTGATGGGGTTGAAAAAGAAATAGAATATAGCAGGGTAGGTAAATGTTCTAGTTGTAGTGGTACAGGTGCTAAGGATTCTAAAACTAAACAATGTAGTACATGTAGTGGTAGAGGTTATGTAACAAAAACACAAAGAACTATATTTGGTATGAGTAATGTTAGAGTTGAATGTTCGAATTGTCAATTAATCATGAAATAGTCAATGTAATTTTTTTAATAATAAAAAAAT
>LJRV01000027.1 GCA_001612575.1 Streptobacillus notomytis | reverse complement strand
ATTTTCATCTATATTAATCTCACCACTATCAGGCTTAATTAAACCTTGGACTATCTTTAAAATAGTTGATTTACCACTTCCAGATTTTCCAATAATTCCAAAAATTTCACCTTTTTTTAGTTCTAAATCTACATTTAATGTAAAATCTCCAATTTTTTTGTTGATATTTTTTAAATTCATTCTATCACCTAACTCATTTTAACACGAAAATTTTATCGATGTCTAAATTTTTTTAAAAATATGTCCGAAAATATATTATTCACAAAGTTGGATTTAATATGACAAAAGCGCTGATGTGTAATCATAGTAATTCCATAATATGGAATAATTTGC
>LJRV01000026.1 GCA_001612575.1 Streptobacillus notomytis | reverse complement strand
CATACTAATGTGATTTCATCAGATGGCTTATTAAATGAGCAAACTATAGAAAGGAACACTCACAACAATGGCTTTAAATATAACTTATTTGATTTTATTATTACTAATCCGCCATTTGTGTCGGCTGTAAAACTCATTGAGCAAGCCTATTTAAAAACTTATAATTTAGGTAATAATGAACCAGGTTGGCTGGATGTAAAAAATTCTGGTGTAAAAAATCGTGACTTTCAAAGCACTGAAGTTTTATTTATAGAACAAGCATATAACTTCTTAAATGAAGGAGGTTATTTAGCTGTAGTCATTCCAGACGGCATTTTAACGAATAGTAGTTTACAATATGTTCGTGATCAAATTGAAGATTGGTATCGAATTGTAGCTGTTATTTCT
>LJRV01000025.1 GCA_001612575.1 Streptobacillus notomytis | reverse complement strand
ATTATTAACTTTAAAATCAATAGTTCCTTTAATTACAGTTTCATTAATTTCTTTTTCTGTTTTAGCATCAGAATATGGAGTAGGTCTATCTACAACTTTTCCTAACAAATTCATTTCTAATGTAGATTTTTCTTCAACATTAATTTCTGAATCAACCTCAGTTGCTCTACCGACTGACAATGTTGATGAATTTTTAATATTAATAGTTTTTGATTTAAATTTAGTTTCTCTGTATTCATCTTCATAAACTACAGTGTTTTCAGACTTTGTATCATCAGAGCCATGTATAACATTATCTC
>LJRV01000024.1 GCA_001612575.1 Streptobacillus notomytis | reverse complement strand
TCTTTTTTTCCCCAGATTAATATATAATTAAATGAATAGCCAACATATGGTTTTAATATACTTTTTATAGAATTTATTTTTAATTCCATACTTAATTTTATACTAGGATTTATACTTAAACTTTTAAATATATTTTAGTCTCGAGTCTTGTAAACAAGATTAGGGACTTATTTTTATTGTAAAATTGTATCTTTTAGGTTATAATGTTTAATGGATTCATAAATAAAAGGAGGATTATGATATTTTTATCATAAAAATATGTTATGAAACATAAAAAGGTATTATTTTTACTATTATTATCTTCTTTTGTTTATTCAAAAGATGAAAAGAGTAAAATAAGTGGAGAA
This sequence comes from Streptobacillus notomytis, assembly GCA_001612575.1. GTDB lineage: Bacteria > Fusobacteriota > Fusobacteriia > Fusobacteriales > Leptotrichiaceae > Streptobacillus > Streptobacillus notomytis. The sequence goes on along the minus strand of LJRV01000024.1, from coordinate 395 downwards.
TTAACTTTCGGCATTGATTCCATGGCTGGAGTAGATGGTTTAGAAAAAAGCTTTAACTATATTCCAACATTTGTAAACTTATTTAAAGCAAATAAATATAAAGATTACGAAAAAATACAAGAGATTAATAATAATAACGGTGGAAACAAAGGAAATGATGTTCCTAGTAAGCCAGATGTATATATACCTGTATATAATCCTACAATGAGAGATTTAGAACTTGCAGTAAAATACCTATCCCAGAATATAGAACTAAGAAAGAGAGTAAACTTTAAGTTAAAAGAGAACTATTTAGGATTAGGACTAAAAGTAGATATATTAGGAAAGAAAATAACACATAGTAATTTTTTAGAAAATAATGATATAGAAAAAATAAAATTAACATTATTTTCAGA
>LJRV01000023.1 GCA_001612575.1 Streptobacillus notomytis | reverse complement strand
TTATGGACATGGATCAGTAGCTTATGCTCCAAATTCAGTAATACTAGGAATAAACTCACGTCTATGGGGAGATGGAGGAGACTCTATTATCATAGGAAATGATGCTATTGTAGATAATTTAAAAGAAAATAATAAATTAGTAGATGGACACAATGGGAAATCAGTATTAGCATTAGGAAATAAAACAAATGCAACATTAGATAACTCAGTAGCTTTAGGATACTTATCTGCAACAGATTACACACAAGCAGATTTAAATAAGCCAGGATACACTGCAAGAGGATCATACTCTATACCAAGTTCTGCTAAGGTAGGAGTAATCTCAGTAGGAAAAAAAGGACATGAAAGAAGAATAATAAATGTAGCTAGTGGATATAGGGATTCAGATGCAGTAAATGTAGCCCAACTTAAAACATTAGAAGATAGATTAGATGGAGCAACAGAAGAGTTAGATGATAAGGTTAGATACTTTTCTGTAAATGCAGAAAATGATTTAAAAGATATAGTAAGAAAAGAAATAGATTATAAAAACTATGTTAAGTTAAAGGTACAAAAACTAACAATAGATGCAAGAAAAGCAAATGGAGAAACAATAAATGATGCTAGCATTAATGAGTTAAAAACTAAATTATCAGAATTAGAGAAAAAAGATGTAATGAATAAAGCTACTTCTATTAATGGACTAAGTTCTGTTAGTGATAATAAGTATAAAACTAATAATAAATTTGATATAGATAAATATATAAAAGATTTAGAGGAAGCAAGAGAAAAAGACTTGTCTAACGTTGATAAAGTATTAACAGATGAGGAGAAAAAGCGAATAGAGGAAGAAAATTATTCTAATAAAGGGGCAAAAGGAAAAGATTCAATAGCAATAGGACATAAGGCAGGAACAGAAACAGCAGCAGAAAATGCAATAGCAATAGGAAATGGAGCAAAAGCAACAGTCAAAGATAGCATAGTATTAGGTAGCTTTTCTAAGAATACGGCTGATATAAATAAATCAGGATATGATGTAACTAAAAACGGAACTTCTGATTTAACTGATGCAATATGGAAACCAACTAAGGGAGAGCTTGCTATAGGAGATGGATCAACTGACACTAGAAGAATAACAGGAGTAGCAGCAGGAGAAAAGGATACAGATGCAGTAAATGTAGCTCAACTTAAAAAAGTTGCTTCAGGCTTAT
>LJRV01000022.1 GCA_001612575.1 Streptobacillus notomytis | reverse complement strand
ACACAGATAAATTAGATGGTAAATTAAATACAGGAGTAAATTTAAAAAGGAAATTAACACAAGAAATAGAATTAATATTAAATGCAGGATATCAATATAAGGGAGGTTATGAAAACTCAATAAAAGAATTAATAAAGATTAGAGGAGAATGGGACAAGAAATTTGATAAAGATAAAGATGCTTTAAAAGAATATTATCATTCACAAGGATTAAGATTTAAAGATGGAGAAGAATCTTTATTTTCAGGAATATTAAATTATGATCATAGTAAATTTAAATTACATAGTGGAATAATATATACAGCAGGATATTTAAATAATAATACATTTAGATTAGAAAGTTTTGTAAATATAAAGGGTAAGAAGAATAACCATGAGATAGAGGGAGATATAAACTATAAGCTAAAGAAAGACACTTATGCAAAGGGAGGAAGATTAAAGTTAGGATTAAATACAACAAGTAAATTAGGAAAATTAGAGATAAAGAATAAAGGTAATATATATTTAGGAACAATAGTACCAAATAAGAAGAACTATTCAATATTACTTGAGAGTCAATCAAAGTATAATGTAAGTAATAACCTAG
>LJRV01000021.1 GCA_001612575.1 Streptobacillus notomytis | reverse complement strand
CTGTAGGCAAAGGCTATTGTTGGATTCTTTTTAGTGTCATATTCTTCTGCATTTAACTTTAATCCCTTTGTCTCTACTCTTCCCTTTATCTTATTATTTGATTCTAATTCTAATTTGTCATTACTATACTTTAAATCAAACTTTATTTCTGAATTATATAATACCTCTAAATCACCTATAGCTTTATTTGTTTCTACTTCCTTAAATACTACCTCTGTACCTAGTCCTCCTAATAACTCTAGGTTATTACTTACATTATACTTTGATTGACTCTCAAGTAATATTGAATAGTTCTTCTTATTTGGTACTATTGTTCCTAAATATATATTACCTTTATTCTTTATCTCTAATTTTCCTAATTTACTTGTTGTATTTAATCC
>LJRV01000020.1 GCA_001612575.1 Streptobacillus notomytis | reverse complement strand
AGTTGAAGAAGTTCCATTTGCACAAAAAATGATGATTAAAAAATGTAATGCAGCTGGTAAACCAGTAATTACAGCTACTCAAATGTTAGATTCTATGCAAAAAAATCCAAGACCTACAAGAGCAGAAGCAGGAGACGTTGCTAATGCTATATTAGATGGAACAGATGCAGTTATGTTATCTGGGGAATCTGCAAATGGTAAATATCCAGTTGAAGCTGTTAAAACTATGGCTACAATTTCTGCTAAAACAGATGAATATGGAGTACCAAAAATTTACTACAGTCATGATGTAACAATTACAGAAGCTGTATCAAAAGGTGCAGTAGAAGCTGCTGAAAATTTAGGAGCTAAATTAATAGTTTGTTGGACAAAGACAGGAAGAGCAGCTAAAATGATTAGAAAATACAATCCAAGTATGCCAATTATTGCTTTAACTGATTCTGAAGTTACAGCAAGACAATTAGCATTAGTAAGAGGAGTTAGATCAGTTGTTGCTACAGATTTAGATAATGCAGATCATTTCTTCTCAAAAGCTTTAGAAGTAGCTGCTTCAAATGCTTCAACTACTGAAGATGAAGCATACACAGGATTCAAAAAAGGAGATTTAGTTGT
>LJRV01000019.1 GCA_001612575.1 Streptobacillus notomytis | reverse complement strand
AGTTCCACCATATTGAATTATTTTATCAACAAATTGTTTAGGTACTGAAGATGAACCATGTAATACTATAGGGAATCCAGGTATTCTTTCTTCAATTTCTTTAAGTATGTCTAAACGAATTTTAGGGTCATCTCCTGGTTTGAATTTATGAGCTCCATGAGAAGTTCCTATAGCTATTGCTAATGAATCTACTCCTGTTCTATTAACAAATTCTTCAACTTCATCTGGTTGAGTATAAATAGTATGTTCAGCAACTACATCATCTTCAACTCCAGCAAGTACTCCAAGTTCCGCTTCTACAGTTACGTTATGTTGATGAGCAAAGTCTGCAACTGATTTAGATAATTCAATATGGTGGAACT
>LJRV01000018.1 GCA_001612575.1 Streptobacillus notomytis | reverse complement strand
TAAAAAGCTTATTCTTCCTTTATTCAAAAATTTTTCTAATCCAAGTTCATATATAGTATATTCAAATGGAAATCCTGATAGTGTTAAAGTTGTTAATAATGCAAATTTATCAAGTGGAGCAGAAGTAATTACAAGTCTACATAATCATGATTTCGCTAATTTAATTCACATAACAAATAATAAGAATATAATTGGAACAGCTAATAATGTATCACCCTTATCATTAATTGGTAAATATGTATATTTTAAAAACTCAAAAGATGCTGTAGTTAAAACTAAATATGATGAATCTCT
>LJRV01000017.1 GCA_001612575.1 Streptobacillus notomytis | reverse complement strand
TTAAATCGAGAAAGGATATATTAGAAGAAGAACTAAAGCCAAGTATTTTAAAGATATTAAAGGAAAGAAATGAGAAGGAATATAATGAAGTAAGTAAAAAGTTACCTGATTTATTATATGCTGGAGAATTAGAATATATATTAACGCCTTTTATAGATATAAAAAAGGAAGAGGGAAAGTTTAGGGTAAGTGTTAAGGCTGATAGTATTAAAGTAAAAGGACATCATGAAAAAGAAACAATAAATGAAGGACAATTTATAGAAAGAAAAAAATCAGAAGGGTATATTGCTTGGAATTATCAAAAAAATGATTCAAGTTGGTATAATTTTTTAGGTGGTAACAAAGAATATAATTATTTTATGGAAGTTAAATCAGATAAACAAACAATAAAATCTAAAGAGACTCTAGATTTAGATCATCAAATATATAATTTTGAGATTAATACAGAATACAAACAAGATAGAGGTATTAATTTTGATTTAGATATAGATGTAATGTATAATGAAACAAAGTTAAATGGAACTAAGAAAATAACTAAAATAGATGAAACAAAATCAAGAGTAATAATAGTTACTACAAGTAGCAATAATCCTAGTCCTAGTGAAACAGAAATAAAAGATGATAGTAAGAAAGTGAATGTAGATAAGAATAATATACTAAATTCATTAAAAGATCATCTTAAAAATAAAAAACCAAGCCCAAAAGATCAAAAAATATATAATAAAAATGCTACGAATCTTGTTGGTAGAGAAGTAACTGAACAAGAACTAAAAGAAATACTTTCAGATACTAAGAAAGTAGAAGAGAAAACATACAATAATGTTTTCTTACATACTAAGAAAATAAATGGTAAATTAGATATGTACTTAGGATATAACTTTAATTCTAAGGATAAAATGATAGTTTCTACTGGAATAAAATATAATTTAAATGTAGATTATGAGGTAACTAGTAAGTTAATATTAGAGGATATTAAATTATTTGGAAGTAGAAAAATACTAATTAAAAATACAGTAATTCCAGAAGTTAAAATGACATATAATTTAATTAATAATTTAAATGCTAGGTTAAGTGCAGAATTACCTATAAGTTTTGAGAATAGAGAATATAAAGATGTTAAATTTAACGTTAGAACAGGACTTGAATACAGATGGTAATATTAAGATAGATAAAATATAAAATAGTTATATTTTTGTATTAAGAAAACATTGAAAAGTTAAAGTCTAAAAATCTATTAAAAATGGGAATGGCTACAAAGTATTAAGAATTTTTATTTAAATTTATTGTAAAAGTAATGTTTCTACTATATAATATAAACTAGACTAGGGAGGTTGATTAATGTAATATAAAGGAGGTTTATGATATTATCATAAATATATTATGAAATATAAAAAAATATTGTTTTTACTACTTTTATTATCTTCTATTAAATATTCTATGGAAGAAAAAAGTAAAATTGAAGGGGAAGTGACTTTTAGTTTTGATTCTACAGCTGGAGTAGATGGAGCTGAAAATATTTTTCAATTTGTTCCAACAATAATAGATACATTTAGACCGATTAAATCTTTTAATTATAAAAAGGATAACGTACCTAAATATATCTCCCAGTCATACTATTATGAATGGCGTCCTAGATATAGCGGAGTAACTAGAGATGTAGAACTTGTTATAAAATATTTATCCAAAAATATAGAACTAAGAAAGAGA
>LJRV01000016.1 GCA_001612575.1 Streptobacillus notomytis | reverse complement strand
ATATATAGCAATCATACTAAACATTATAAGGTGCAAAATAAGAGTAAGAAGACATTGTGGATAAGTTTATTACTTACAGCTATATTTGCTATACTTGAGTTATTTGGTGGAATAATATCAGGTTCTCTTGCATTAGTTTCTGATTCATTTCATATGATATCAGATGTAGTTGCCTTAATTTTTAGTATGATTGCTATATAT
>LJRV01000015.1 GCA_001612575.1 Streptobacillus notomytis | reverse complement strand
GGAAGTGGAGAAGTAACTAGTAAAGATAAGTTTAAAGACTTTGAAAAGATACATTTACAAAACTCAGATTGGACATTTTCAAATGAGGAGTATAAGGTAAATGATGAAATATTAGTAGAAAATAGTAATTTATCTATTAAAAAAGGAAAATTAGAAACAAAGAAAATTATAAATCGTGATACATCAACTATTAGTGCATTAGATAAATCAGAAGTAATAGTATCAGATAAATTTTTAAATAAGGGTACAGTAAGCTTTTTAAAGAATAAATCAGAAACAGATATATTTACTGTTAAAGGAAATTATGTTGGAGATAATGGTAAAATATTAATGCGTGTAGATGTAGAGAATAAGAATGCAGATTTATTTAAAGTAGAAGGAAGTGTAACTGGTAATACAGGAGTAGAAATATCAAGTAATTCAACATTAAATAAGAGGATGAAAGATAAACTAAAATTAATAGAAACTAAAAATTCAACAAAAGATACATTTAGTTTATTAAACCCAGAACAGGGAGTATTTAAGTATAGATTAAAATTAGAAGACAATAAATGGTATTTACATCAATATTATAATAAATCGATTATAGGGATAATAGCAAATTCAATTTATAAGGTAAAAGATGATTTTAATTTAACATACAATGATCATAATATATTAAATAATGGAAAATTATGGGCTAAAGCAACAAAGATGTTTAATAAAAACGTATTTACAAATGATAAGGACTATACTT
>LJRV01000014.1 GCA_001612575.1 Streptobacillus notomytis | reverse complement strand
AACTGAAGTAGTAAAAGGAGCAGAGGGTATTAGCAGAGATATTAAAAGGGGAAAGATACTATCTTTAGTTGGTGAATCAGGAAGTGGTAAATCAACTTTTTGTAGAACAATAGCTAAGCTATATGAGAAGACAATTGGAAATGTATAGATAGATGGTAAGGAAATATCAGAATAGAAAAATTTATGATTTACTAATAAAGTTCAAATGATATTCCAAGATCCCCAGGCTTCTCTTAATCCAAGAATGACAGTAGGAGAAATAATATCTGAGGGTATGATAATACATAAAATGTATAAAAATAAAGTAGAAATTCAAGAAAAAATTTATGAATTATTAGAGCTAGTAGGACTTTCAAAAGAGCATGCAAGCAGATTTCCACATGAATTTAGTGGAGGACAGAGGCAGAGAATAGGTATAGCAAGAGATTTAGCTGAAGAACCTGAAATCTTAATATGTGATCAACCTATTTCAGCACTTGATGTATCTATACAAGCTCAAATAGTTAATTTATTAAAAAACTTACAAAA
>LJRV01000013.1 GCA_001612575.1 Streptobacillus notomytis | reverse complement strand
AAATAAAACAAATGCAACACTAGATAACTCGGTAGCTTTAGGATATTTATCAGCAACAGATTATACACAAGTAGATTTAAATAAGCCAGGGTATACAGCAAAAGGTTCATATTCAATACCTAGTTCTGCTAAGGTAGGAGTAATCTCAGTAGGTAAAAAGGGGTATGAAAGAAGAATAATAAATGTAGCTAGTGGATATAGGGATTCAGATGCAGTAAATGTAGCCCAACTTAAAACATTAGAAGATAGATTAGATGGAGCAACAGAAGAAAATGAAGATAAGATTAGATATTTCTCTGTAAACACTGATAATAATTTAAAAGAAATAGCTAGAAAACAAGTAGATTACAAGAACTATGTTAAATTAAAAACACAGATGTTGACAATAGATGCAAGAAAAAAAGCTGGAGAAACAATAAATGAGACAAATGTTGCAGGCTTAAAAGCTAAGCTAGGAGAATTGGAAAAGAAATCTGAATTAGTTAGTAAGGCAACTTCGATTAAAGCTTTAGGAAGTATGGACGGTAGTAAGTATAAAACTAATAATAAATTTGATATAGATAAATATATAGAGAACTTAGAGAAAGCTAAAGAATCTGATTTATCAGAAACTACACTTAATACTGTATTAAGCGATGATGAAAAAACTAAATTAAGTTCAAATAATTATGCTAATGAGGGAGCAAAGGCTAAAAATTCTATAGCTATAGGATATGATGCAAGTACTAAAGAAAAAGATGCAGAAAATGCAATAGCAATAGGAAATGGAGCAAAAGCAACAGTTAAAGATAGCATAGTATTAGGAAGTGAATCTAAAAATACTGCAGATGTAACTAAAGCAGGCTATGATGTTACAACTAAAACTAACTCTACGTTAATGGATCCAACTTGGAAACCAACTAAGGGAGAGCTTGCTATAGGTAATGGATCAACTGAAACTAGAAGAATAACAGGAGTAGCAGCAGGAGAAAAGGATACAGATGCAGTAAATGTAGCTCAACTTAAAAAAGTTGCTTCAGGCTTATTAAATGATAAAGAGTTAAAATTTTCTGGAAATGATGGTAAAGAAGCTGTTGTTAAAATAGGAGAAAAGCTTAGTATTGTAGGAGAAGGAACAGTTACTGGTGGAACGGCTAAAAATAACTTAATAGTTAGTACAAATAAAGATAGTAAGACACTTACAATAGGATTATCTGCAAAATTAGTTGAAATAGAAAGTATAACTACTAAAAAGAATGCAAATGATGGACAATCAATATTATCAAAAGACGGACTTAAAGTTACAGGAAATGATAGTAAAGAAACATCAGTTACATCTGAAAATGTAGAATTAAAAAATAATGTAGATAAGACAAAAATATCAGCAGGAGAGTTAAAGATTACAGATAAAGATGGTAACGGTAATCAAACAACTACTTTAACTAAAACAGATATAACATTAATGGATAAAACTGGTGGAAAACAAGATAAAAATAGCATAACAGCTTCAATGAGTGAAATAAGCAATAAAGATGGAGATAAAACAACTATTACAGCAGATAAAATAACTATATCAAAAAATGGAGAAAAGGTAGAGATTACTAAAGATTCTGTAACAGGAGTTACTAAAATTGGAAAAGATAGTGATAATAGCTTAATATTTGGTAATGGAAACAATAATTCAACTGTGACTACATTAAAAGTTGGAGGAAAAGAATTAAAATTTGCTAATTCTGGAGAAAATATAAAGATATCAAATGTAGCTAATGGAATAGAAGACAATGATGCTGTAAATGTATCACAACTTAAAAAATATGTAGAAGCCTTAGGTGGAAATGCTAAAATAGATAATGATGGTAATGTTACAGGACCTAAATATAACCTAAAAGCTGGTGATGAAAATTCTAAAGATTATACTAATGTAGGAGATGCTTTAACAGCATTGGATAATGCTATAAATAAATCAAAAGAAAATTTAACAAAATATGAAAATAAACAAATATCATTCCAAG
>LJRV01000012.1 GCA_001612575.1 Streptobacillus notomytis | reverse complement strand
AATATACTTGAACCTTTAATAGATAAAACAGGTCTGAAAAAAGGAGAATATTTTACTCCATATGACGGAAAATTATTAGAAAACTTGATATTATCATCAGGATATTTTGGTTCAACTGAAATAAGAGTTTTTAGAACTTCTGATGAAAAAGTTATAGATATAGAAGTAAATGTATTAGAAAATCCAACAATTAAATCTGTTAGTATTAAAGGTTCAAGTA
>LJRV01000011.1 GCA_001612575.1 Streptobacillus notomytis | reverse complement strand
AGATCGTCGGCAGCGTCAGATGTGTATAAGGGACTGGGTCTCATAGTTGTCATAAATCTGAGGTGACCTGTGGTAATTGCCGTGTCTGTAATAAATATTTTGAGATATTCGAGCAAGTAGGCTATGACTTGGGTAAACTTGGGTAATCCTGTTCCTAAACAGAAAGTTGATAAGTATATTCCTTGTAAGTGGGATCTTAGTAATAAATCCATCAGGTTAGATGAGCCTGAGATT
>LJRV01000010.1 GCA_001612575.1 Streptobacillus notomytis | reverse complement strand
TGATAAATTAATACCTATACTAATACTAATAATTAACGAAATCTTTTTTAATTTATTATCACTTGCATTTTTGTTTATGTAATTTATATACAAATCTTTAATTATAGATGATGAAATTAATATTAACAATGAATCTACAGTTGACATAATAGCAGCAAGTGGTCCACCTATAAATACCCCTGCAATTATAGGATGTAAATTTTTTAATGCAAG
>LJRV01000009.1 GCA_001612575.1 Streptobacillus notomytis | reverse complement strand
AGTGTAACAACTAAATTTTTTAATCCATACCCACTTAAAATTTTAAAGATCTTCTTACAGTCTTCTAAGTTTTCAGGATATATATTAGATAAAGTTTCAGCTTCTGTTTGATTAACTATTAAATAATCAATTAATTTATACATTTTTTCATCTATTTTCATAGCAGGTGATGGATTAATTATTACTTTCATACCTTTTTTTGAAGCATTTTATGAAAAATTTGGATTTATTAGACGTCCTAATGAAAATTATGGTAGTGGGATGGTGAAATTTAATGAATAATAGACTTTATGTATTGGGTAGTATCAATATTGACTTATCTATTAATTGTAATAAATTTCCTAAAATAGGAGAAACAGTTAGAGGAGAAGAATTTGGTAAAAATTTGGGTGGTAAGGGTGCAAATCAGGCAATAGCGGCATCAATTTTAGGAATAGATACTTGTTTAATTGGTGCTGTTGGCAGTGAAGATGATAGTGATTGGATTTATAGAAAATTAACTAATTATGGAGTAAATACATCTTCAATTAATAAAATAGAAAATGAAGAAACAGGATTAGCATTTATTATAAAGTCTCGTGGGGATAATTCAATTATTTTACACCATGGTGCAAATTTTAAAATAGATAAAAAAGATGTATTAAATGGATTAAAAAATGGAAAAAAAGATGATTATTTTCTGGCTCAATTTGAAGTAGATTTGGATTTAGTATATTTAGGAATGGAAAATGCTTCAAAAAAAGGTA
>LJRV01000008.1 GCA_001612575.1 Streptobacillus notomytis | reverse complement strand
AACTTGTAGTAGGTTTTTCATCTTTTTCAAATACCTTTATTATACTAGATATACTGCTAAACTTTGAATTAGAATGTATCTCATCAAATAGTTTTTTAGCCACATATCTAAGAGGAGAATCTCCATAAAGTGAACCTGAATAATGCCCTAATATCCTACTTGTTCCCTTAATTCCTGAAACCTCTGCCTTATCTAAGTCTGCATGTTCTTCTTCATATTCCTTTTCTTCAATCTCTGATTTTGGATTTTTATATTCTTCTTTTAATGTCCACTTCTTAAAATATTCTATCTTATCATATCCGGGAGCTGTATGTTTAATCTTATCTAATTCTGCTCTTACATCATATGATGAACTTATATTATTAAATAATACTGTTGTATTTATATAGGTTCCACCATTTCTATATCTTAATGTCGGTCCTATACTTATTTCCTTATTCCTCCCTGAAAAATCAAGTGATAATGATACCTTACTATCAGGTAATGGATTTACACTAATTCTATAATCTAATACCTTATTTTTTAATTCCTTCTCCGTATCTGTTTTATCTATATCTACTTTTTCTTTACTTTCTCCTTTTACATAGTAATTTAATTCTCCATTTATATATTTATTTTCTGAAAATAATGTTAATTTTATTTTTTCTATATCATTATTTTCTAAAAAATTACTATGTGTTATTTTCTTTCCTAATATATCTACTTTTAGTCCTAATCCTAAATA
>LJRV01000007.1 GCA_001612575.1 Streptobacillus notomytis | reverse complement strand
TTGCCCTTCGTTCTTTCTTTTGTCAAGGAGCATTTAACATGTAAAGAATGCAAGCTGCAGGTTGGCTACATTCATTAAATCCTGCATTAAAAAAAATTCATACTAATAAAAAAGATTTAACTAAATCAATGAAAATGCATATGGAATTTCTCAACACTTTCCCATTATTAATCACTTTATGGAGATTCTCCGTTTAGGTATGTGGCTAAAAAACTATTTGATGAGATACATTCTAATAAGAATTTTAAAAGTCTTTCAAGTTTAGTAAAGATATTTGAAAAATCAAATACTCCTTTAGCAACGGATTTTATTTCTCCAGCTACAGGATTAAGTAAAGAATTTAACAACAAAAAAGAGCTTAATAATATAATTGGGAAAATTTCTACAAAGTTATATAAAAGATTGGGATTAGGGCTAGATAAAAAATATTCTAGTTTAGGAATTTGGACTCAAATACCAGATTATTTTTCCTCAATTTTACCAGGGTATAATAAAAACTTTGATTATTCAAGTATTAAAATGGATGAATTAGACCCAGATTACTTATATAATGGAATTAAAAAAATGATAATATCTAAAAAAGAAGATATTGGAGAAATTTTAGATAAAAGTGATAAGTATAAATTAAGAGAAAAAATTCATTATTTTGACTTTGATGTTCAAAGATATTTAATAGAAGAATTGTTTAGGGAATACAATATAGATAAGATTAAAGCTTTAGCTGAATCAAGTGTTGGTGGAATAATAGCAGACATTTTTACAGGTGGAAAAATTAGTAGTATATTAAATGATTTACCCAAGATAC
>LJRV01000006.1 GCA_001612575.1 Streptobacillus notomytis | reverse complement strand
AAATTACACAATTAAAGTACAAAGTAACACCTATATATAGCGTATTAAGTGAGCTAGGACCAGATCATGATAAAACTTTTGAAATAGAAGTAAGAATTGAGGAAAGAATATATGGTAAAGGTATAGCTAAAAGTAAAAAAATGGCAGAAAAAATTGCGGCAAGACAGGCTATAGAGAAATTAAATAAGGAGCAATAGATGAATATTAAGGTTATTTATCCAGGAAGTTTTGATCCTATTACAAAAGGTCATTTAGATATTATAAAAAGAAGCTCTAAGTTATTTGATGAATTGGTAATAGGAG
>LJRV01000005.1 GCA_001612575.1 Streptobacillus notomytis | reverse complement strand
ATAGATGATCTTCCTATAGCATAAGTATTATTTCCTACAGATGTTGCTTGTGCTGTTGAGAAAACTGCATTTCCTATTGCAACCCCTTGTTCATCACTATCTCCAACACCATTATTAATATTAAAATGATCTTTATACACATGTGCATGAGAACCAAGTATTACAGATTTTTTTATATCAGATTTTGTATTAGCACCTATTACAACACTTTCTGCCTTCTCAGATATAGCGTTAAACCCTATTACCACATTTTCTGAACCCTTAGCATGCGTTTTTCCACCTGCTCCTATTACAACTGAGTGTTCTGTGTTATATTTAGTATCATATTTTGCTAGTATTACATTATTTTTACTATTATATTCTCCATCATTTCCATATTCTTTTGATTTTCCAACAGTTCCTTTACTATCATCTATTGCTAACCAAGCTCCATAAGTCATTGATGATATTCCTATAAATCCAAAAATTAAATACTGTATTATTGCTTGATCATTTATACTCACTTTATTCTTTAAAGTGTTCTTTAAAAATTTTTTTAATTCATAAGTCTTAATATTCTTCATATCCCTTTTTTGTTCCTTTTTTCTTTTTACACATTTTTAAATAATTTATATTTTTTGAAAGAAAGTATAATATAGTTTGTTTTAGCTATTTTTTGAGCAACATTTTAATATACATACACTTTCTTAAAGAAAAATTTATATATTTTCCTTAAAAAAATACTCAATTATTATACCCCCCCCCACCACTGTTTTGTCAACATTTTAAACATTAATTATATTACATTATTAAAAAAGAGACATAAAATTGAAAATATCAATTACATTTCACATTAAATATATAGAAGGAGATTATTTTTAATCTCCTTCAACTCTATATTTGATTTAATGTGTTTTACATTTTATATTCCTATTTTAATCTTTAAAGTCTGCTGCATT
>LJRV01000004.1 GCA_001612575.1 Streptobacillus notomytis | reverse complement strand
TTTGAGCATAAAATATGGCTTAGACGCAGTTATCAAGAAAGGTGATGCTAAAAATATTACAGTTGATAATGAAGGAACCTACCAAGCCCTAAGTTTAGATTTTGGAGGGAAGAGTACATTTAAGGCAAGAGATAATGTAGAAGTAATATTATCATTAGAAAATGAATATAACTTAAATGGATTAAATAAAGAAGTATATGGAGTGTATGTAGATTATATAAAAGATGCCTCAGGATATAAAGAAAGTATACAAAAGTATGTAGAAAAATATGAAGTGTCAAAACAAGATAGTTTAAGAAAAGAAAAAGACAAGATAAAACCTTTAGTAGATAAAAAACTATCAAATAAAAAAGAACTAGAAGAAGTAAAACATGAACTAACAATAAAACCAAGACTGTCAACAAGATTAAGTTATGTAAATGGGAGATTAATAGTAAATCCATGGATAGGAGCAGAGTTTAATGATGATAAACCTGAATTAGAAAGTTATATTAAA
>LJRV01000003.1 GCA_001612575.1 Streptobacillus notomytis | reverse complement strand
TGGATAGGAGCAGAGTTTAACTTAGCAAACAAAACTGATGCTAACAACAATGACAACAAAGACTTTGTCTTAAGAAAAATTGTTGGAAGACGGGCATTGAAATTTAGTTGTCGAATAGGTAATTTAAGTTGTTAAAATGTGTGTAATTATGATATAATTAAAAAAATATATTTGAGGGAGAAATAAATATGGAAGATAACAGATATGAATTAAATAAAAATTTAGCACAGATGTTAAAGGGTGGGGTAATAATGGATGTGTCTACACCTGAACAAGCTATAATAGCAGAAAGAGCTGGGGCATGTGCAGTTATGGCACTTGAGAGAATACCTGCTGATATTAGAGCTGTTGGTGGAGTAGCAAGAATGAGTGATCCTGCAATGATTAAAAGTATACAAGAAGTTGTAAGTATACCTGTAATGGCAAAGGCGAGAATAGGTCATTTTGTTGAAGCGCAGATTTTAGAAGCTATAGAAATAGACTATATTGATGAATCTGAAGTTTTAACGCCAGCAGATGATGTATTGCATATTAATAAAAGAGATTTCAAAGTTCCGTTTGTATGTGGGGCTAAAGATTTAGGAGAGGCTTTAAGAAGAATTAATGAAGGAGCTTCAATGATAAGAACTAAAGGAGAACCAGGTACAGGTGATATAGTTCAAGCTGTAAGACATATGAGAGCGATGCAAAATGAAATTAAAAGAATATCATCATTAGATGAAAGAGAATTATATAACGTTGCAAAAGAACTTCAAGTTCCATATGACTTATTAAAATATGTATATGATAATAAGAAATTACCAGTAGTTAATTTTGCTGCTGGTGGAGTAGCAACTCCTGCTGATGCAGCATTAATGATGCAACTTGGAGCAGAAGGAGTGTTTGTTGGTTCTGGAATATTTAAATCAGGAGATCCAGAAGCAAGAGCAAAAGCTATAGTTAAAGCAGTAACTAACTATAATGATCCTGAAATACTTGCAGAAGTTTCTTCTAATTTAGGAGAAGCTATGGTAGGGATAAATGAATCTGAAATTAAAATATTAATGGCAGAGAGAGGGAAGTAGTAATGTTAATTGGAATTTTAGCATTGCAAGGAGCTTTTGTTGAGCATAAGGAAATTTTAGATAAACTTGGAGTAGAGAGTTTTGAAATAAGACAAAAGAAAGATGTATTAAAAGATTTTGATGCTTTAATTTTACCAGGTGGAGAAAGTCCTGTAATGGGGAAATTATTAAGAGAACTTGATATATATGAAGAATTAAAAAATAAAATAGAAAATGGTATGCCAGTATTTGGAACATGTGCTGGAATGATATTGTTAGCTAAAAACATAGATAATGATGATAAGAGGCATTTTGCAATTATGGATATTACAGTTAAAAGAAATGCTTACGGTAGACAATTAGGTTCATTTAAATCATATGAAAAATTTAGAGATATTTCTAATTTCCCTATGGTATTTATTAGAGCACCTTATGCAGTTAATGTAGGAAATAATGTTGAAATATTGTCTACTGTGGATGAAAAAATAGTTGCTGCAAGAGAAAAAAAAATGTTAGTTACAGCATTTCATCCAGAATTAACAAATGATACTAGAATACATGAATATTTTATAGAAATGGTAAGAGAAAATGATAAAATTTAAATTATTAGATCCAATAAAAGATGAAAATATACTTTATGATATTGTAAAATTAGAAGATATAATATTTGAGGGTGCATCTATTGGTAATTATAATATAAAACCTATGGCTAAATATGGTAGAGTGTATGCTTTATTAAAAGGAGATAAAGAAATAGTTTCTGTAATAGAAGTTATGTCATCATTTGATAGAGAGATAGCATATATTTACGGGTTATTTACTAACACTGAATATCAAAATCAAGGTATGGGACATAAAATTTTAGGCTCAGTGTTAGAAGAATTAAAAAAAATAGGAATAAAAAAAGTACAATTAACTACAGGTATTAATAATATACGAGCAAATAAACTATATTTAGATTTTAATTTCTATGTTAAGGAATTACTTGAAGATGAATATCGAGACGGAGAAAAAAGGTATCTTTATGAAACATTATTATACTAATAATAGCGATTTAAAAACTAATAGGAAAGAAATAGAAATAGATTTTTTAGGGGAAAAGTATATTTTTATTACAGATACAGGAGTGTTTTCTAAAAATAGACTTGACTTTGGAACAGAGGTAATGGTAAAAGAATTTATTAATAATAATAAGAAAGAAAAATTTGAATTGCTTGATATAGGTTGTGGATATGGGAGCGTAACTGTACTATTATCTAAATTCTATAAACATAGTAAATTCACGTTAACTGACGTGAATGACAGGGCTTTAGAGTTGTCTGAAATAAATTGTAAAAATAATATGGTTAATGATTATGATATATATAAGTCTGATTGCTTTGAAAATATTAACGAAAATTTTGATATAATAATTTCAAATCCCCCTATAAGAGCAGGAAAAGACGTAATATTTAACATATATGAAAATTCGTATAATCATTTAAATTTAGATGGAGATTTCTATTGTGTAATTCAAACTAAACATGGAGCTAAAAGTACAGAAAAGAAATTGTTAGAAATATTTGGTAATTGTAAAACATTAGAAATACATTCAGGTTATAGAGTGTATTTTTGTAAGAAAGTAGAATTATGAAGATATTAATACCCACAGCAAAACAAATGAGAGAAAGAGAAAAAGTTCTTAGAAAAGGTATAGGAGAGAGCACCGAAAAAGTATTAGATGAAATATTAAAAATAGAAGATTTATCTAAATTTTTTAAAGTTAAAAAGGAACAGGCTGAACTTGAAAGAAAAAGATTTCTTGATATTAGAAATAAAATCTCAAAAGAGTACAGAGCTATAGATTTATTTGATGGTTTAATGTATAGAAATATTAAAAGAGAAAATTTAAGTGATAAAGAAAAAGAATATTTAAATAACGTATATATTACTTCATCTTTTTATGGGATAATAAACGTTTTAGATAATATTTCTTTACATAGATTGGATTTTTTAAATAACCTTGTTGTTAATAATGTTAGTTTAAAAAAGTTTTGGCAAGAACAATATGATAGTATGGTAAAAGATGAAGATTTAATTATTTCATTATTATCAAATGAATTTGAAGAAGTGTTTAGTAAAGAAATAAGGGAGAGAATGTATAATTTTGTTTTTAAAGAATCAGGTAAGATACATTCGACTATATCTAAAAAAGCTAGAGGTCGATTTTTGACAGCTTTAATAGAAAATAATATTAGTAGTATAGAAGAGATAAGAAAATTAAAATTTTGTGGATATGAGATTAAAGAAGAAAATGGGAAAACTTTAGTTTTTGAAAAGGATTAATAAATACGGGTTAGGTTATAATTGAATTAAAAAAATGAAAAAAAACAAAAAAAATTAAAAAATGCTTGCAATTAAATAAAAAATGTTGTACAATAATTTTGGCTGACATAGTGTCAGTCAACCTCAATTAACCCCCCCTTTGAGTCGCCCGGTAGGGCGGCTCATTTTATTTATTTTATTGTAAAAGAAAAGGAATAAACAACTAGATATACCTACGATGTTTTGGTTTTCTCTATATTGACAAAAAAAACGAAGTAAGGTATAATATTTTATGAATATACATATGGTAATAAAACTAGGAGGAATAAGTAATGAAGAAAATCTTATTAGGAATTACAGCGTTAAGTTCGGTTGCGTCTTTTGGTATGAAGTACGACCATTTACACGGCTATTTAGATTTAGAGGGAAGTGTATCAGTTGAAAAGCCAATAGAATATGAAAAGGTAAATAGTTCAGGAGGCTCAGGAAGTGCATCAGGAGCAGTTGGTGGCAAGGGTGGAGCATCTAATGAAATGCAAATAAAAGACTTATGGAGTCAAAGTGATGTAACTAATAAACTAGGAACAAAAGGAAACTTAGGAATCTTCATGCATAAAGATAAAGAAGTCTTTGCTTTCATAGGGACTGACTTAGGTGGAAAAAAAGATAAAGATGAATTAAAGTTAAATGAAAAAACACCATATCACTT
>LJRV01000002.1 GCA_001612575.1 Streptobacillus notomytis | reverse complement strand
CTTGCTTATGCACTTAAAAAGGGATCAACAGCTATAGGAACATTAACAAGAGCAGAAGGAGAAGGATCAATAGCAATAGGAAGAGAGACTAACGTATTTTCTCCAAATGCTATAGCTTCAGGTAATAAGACATTAGTTCTATCAGAGGGTGGAGCAGCATACGGATTTTCAGCTATTTCAGGAGGACAAAACTCTATAGCAATAGGAACAGATGTTTACTCTAATGTTGACTATGATTATGATAGTAAAGTAATGTTAGGTGGAAATCAAAGATCTGCTGAACTTAGATTATTTGGAGACTTAGATAATTATGGAGAAGTAGGAAGTACAGAAGATAAAAGAGGCTTGTATGGATTTGACTTAAATGGAGTAGCTAAAACTATTCTAGGACTTGGAGAACATGAACCACAATCTTATGTAAAGGATGGGAAAAAAGGAGATTACTTAAACAGTGGAGATTATTTCTCATATTACAAAACTTACATAGATGGTATAGAACAAGGATTAAACAATGCCAAGGATCAAGGTAAAGAAACAAACGCACTAAGAATAAAAACAGAAGAAAAAAACGGAGTAAAAGACATAGCTAAA
>LJRV01000001.1:489-32758 GCA_001612575.1 Streptobacillus notomytis | reverse complement strand
TTACATCAATATTATAATAAACCAATTATAGGGATAATAGCAAATTCAATTTATAAGGTAAAAGATGATTTTAATTTAACATACAATGATCATGATGATATAAATGATAGTAAACTATGGGCTAAGTTATTAAGTATGCGTAGTAATAATGTATTATCAGATAATGAAAACTTTAGTTTATCTTTAAAAAGTAATGTTAATAATATATTTATAGGTTATGATTTAGATGAGAAGAATGTTATAGATAAAACATATAAATATGGTATATTTGGTAATATTGGTTTTGATAGAGTTGTTTCAGGTAAGGAAAATAAATTTGGAAATACAGATACTTTTGGACTAGGAATATATGGGACATTTAAAAATAAGCATTGGTATGTAGATAGTTGGTTAAATTATACATATTTAAGAAATATAATAAGCATGAAAAATCCGTTAAATTATAGAAATGATGCATTGAAAGCATCGCTAGAAATTGGAACAAGAGGAGATATGTATATAGATAATATGAGATTACATGCAAGCCTTTATGAACAATTTATATATAGTTATGTTACAGATCCAGTTATGGAAAAGGTAGAGGGGATAAAATATTTTGGTAATACGAATTTAAGATCTAGATTAGGTACACATTTAACATTATTTACAGGACTTAATAATATAAATCCATATATGGAATTTAATTGGAATTATGATGTAAACTTATCAGGAGTTGAAATAGAAGGGAAAAAATATTACTATAATAATAGTAAGAATACATTTGAATTAAAATGTGGATTGAAAAATATAGATATCAGTAAGAAATTAAGTTTGTGGGCGAATATGGTTTATCATTTTAATACAAATTCATATAAAGCAGGTGGAGCAGAAATAGGATTTTTATATAAAATTAGATAATTGAAATAAATTAATGAGAATTTCATTTAGAAATTCTCATTTTTTATAAAAAAAATACTAGATTTTTAATGTTAAGTATGATATACTAACTAAGTTAGCAAGATAAATTGCTATAAATTATAGGTCGAAGTACGCCTTATTTTTATGCATTTACAAGGTGCACACGAGGTAAAGGTGTACATGAAAAATTTAGAAATTGGAGGGAAGATATGCCTATTAAAAAATTAAAACCGATTACTAGTGGGACTCGGCATATGTCTATATTAGTAAATACAGAGTTAGACAAAGTTAGACCTGAAAAAACATTAGTTGAACCATTAAACTCATCATATGGGATTGACAACTATGGACATAGAACAGGAAGAAACAGACACAAAGGACACAAGAGATTATACAGAGTAATCGATTGGAAAAGAAACAAATTAGGAATACCTGCAACAGTTGCAAGTATAGAATACGACCCTAATAGAACAGCAAATATTGCTTTATTACATTATGTTGACGGAGAAAAAAGATATATTTTAGCTCCTAATGGATTAAAAAAAGGTGACATTGTAGTTGCAGGAGAAAATGCAGATATTAAACCAGGTAATGCATTAAAATTAAAAGATTTACCAGTAGGTACATTAATACATAATGTTGAATTAATACCTGGTAAAGGTGGACAACTTGCAAGATCAGCAGGAACTTCAGCAAGACTTGTTGCAAAAGAAGGAACATACTGTCACGTTGAATTACCTTCAGGAGAATTAAGATTAATTCACAAAGAATGTGTTGCAACAGTTGGTGTTATAGGAAATTCTGAACATTCATTAGTTTCTTTAGGGAAAGCTGGAAGAAATAGACACTTAGGTAGAAAACCACATGTAAGAGGATCAGTAATGAACCCAGTAGACCATCCACACGGAGGGGGAGAAGGAAGATCACCTATAGGAAGAAAAGCACCAGTTACTCCTTGGGGTAAACCTGCTTTAGGTAAGAAAACTAGAGGTAAGAAAAACTCAGATAAATTCATCGTAAGAAAAAGAAAAAAATAGATTGATGTTATAAAGTAAGGAGGAAAAATGGCTCGTTCATTAAAAAAAGGACCTTTCGCTGATCAATATTTATTTAAAAAAATTGAAGCACAAGGATCAAATAAAGCGGTTATTAAAACATGGTCAAGAAGATCAACTATATTTCCACAATTTATAGGATATACGTTTGCAGTTTATAACGGTAAAAAGCATATACCTGTATACGTAACTGAGGAAATGGTTGGGCATAAACTTGGAGAATTTGCTCCAACAAGAACTTATCATGGACACGGTAAAGACAAGAAAAAATAAACCTATATAAATAAAGAGTAATATCTTATAACTTTACATGAAAGGAGAAAACGCATGCCAGCAATAGCTAAATTACGTTATCAAAGATTAAGTCCTCAAAAAGCTAGATTAGTAGCTGATGTAATTAGAGGAAAAGATGCATTACTTGCATTAAACATTTTAAGATTCACAAATAAAAAAGCAGCTCCATTAATAGAGAAAACATTAAGATCTGCAATTGCAAATGCAGAACACAATTTAGGGTTAAATCCTGAAAACTTAATAGTTTCAAAAGTATTAATAGATAAAGGACCTGTATTAAAGAGAATGAACCCAAGAGCGATGGGAAGAGCAGATGTTATAAGAAAACCACTTGCACATATCACTGTTGAAGTGGACGTAAAATAAGAGTATATAAGGAGGTAAGTCTGTGGGACAAAAAGTAGATCCTAGAGGTATGAGAATCGGTATTGTTAAAACATGGGATTCAAAATGGTTTGCCAAAAAAGGAAAAGAATATTTAAATAATTTTCATGAAGATTTAAAAATAAGAGAATATATTAAGAAAAACTACTACCAAGCTGGAATTTCTTCGATAGCTATTGAAAGAGTTTCTGAAAATGAAATAACTATAATAGTTTCAACTGGGAAGGCGGCAGTATTAATTGGTAGAAAAGGTGCTGAAATAACAGCATTAAGAGCTAGATTAGAAAATATGACAGGGAAAAAAGTTTTTGTTAAAGCTTTAGAAATCAAAAACCCTAATAGAGATGCACAATTAGTAGCAGAAAGCATTGCAACAGCTATTGAAAAACGTGTGGCATACAAAAGAGCAGTACAACAAGCAATTCAAAGAGCTGAAAAAGCTGGAGTATTAGGAATTAAAGTAATGACTTCAGGAAGATTAAATGGAGCAGAAATAGCTAGAAGTGAATGGACTTTATCTGGTAGAGTACCATTACATACATTAAGAGCAGATGTTGATTATGCAACAGCAACAGCTCATACAACATATGGAGCATTAGGGATTAAAGTATGGATCTTTAATGGAGAAGTTTTACCTACTAAGAAGGAAGGGGGAACAAAATAGTGTTAATACCTAAGAGAACTAAATATAGAAAGCAATTTAGAGGAAGCATGGGTGGTATTGCAACTAAAGGGAATTATGTAGCATTCGGAGATTTCGGATTAGCTGCAAAAGAATTTGGTTGGATTACTTCAAGACAAATAGAAGCATGCCGTATTACAATAAATAGAACATTTAAAAGAGAAGGAAAAATCTGGATAAGAATTTTCCCTGACAAACCTTATACAAAAAGACCAGAAGGAACAAGAATGGGTAAAGGTAAAGGTAACGCTGAAGGTTGGGTAGCAGTTGTTAAAACTGGTAAAATAATGTTTGAAGTTGGTGGAGTATCTGAAGATAAAGCCAAAGAAGCATTAAGAAAAGCTGGACACAAACTACCTATCAAAGTTAAATTCGTAAGAAAAGAAGTAGGTGGTGATAAGTAATGACAGTTAAAGAAGTTAGAGATTTAGATTTAAATCAGTTAGAATCGCAAGTAAAAGAATTGAAACATGAATTGTTTAATTTAAAGTTACAAAAAACTCTTGGACAATTACAAAACACAGCACAAATAAGAAAAGTAAAAAGAGATATAGCTAGAATGAAAACAATCTTAACAGAAAAAACTGGAAAATAGGAGGATTCTCACGTGGAAAGAAACGAAAGAAAAGTCAGAGAAGGAATCGTAGTTTCTGATAAAATGGATAAAACAGTAGTAGTTGTTGAAAATACGATGAAACTGCATAAATTATATAAAAAGAGAGTAAAAACTTCTAAGAGATATAAAGCTCATGATGAGTTAAATGAATGTCGTGTAGGAGATAAAGTTAGAATAATGGAAACTAGACCTTTAAGTAAAGATAAAAACTGGAGAGTTGTTACTATCTTAGAAAAGGCAAAATAATTTAATATATAGTATTATTAAATGAGAGGAGGAACTATTAAATGGTTCAACAACAAAGTATACTTAACGTTGCTGATAATACAGGTGCTAAAAAAATTATGGTTATTAGAGTGTTAGGTGGATCAAGAAGAAGATTCGGTAGAATAGGAGACGTTGTTGTAGCATCTGTTAAAGAAGCTATACCTAATGGAAGTGTTAAAAAGGGAGACGTTGTAAAAGCAGTTATAGTTAGAACTAGAAAAGAAGTTAAAAGATTAGATGGTTCATATATAAAATTTGATGATAATGCAGGAGTTATCCTTAATGCATCAATGGAAATGAAAGGGACAAGAATTTTTGGACCTGTTGCAAGAGAATTAAGAGCTAAAAACTTTATGAAAATAGTATCACTTGCACCAGAAGTACTTTAGGAAGGAGGAATTTTTTGTGATTAAATCTAAAATAAAATCAGTTCCTAAAAAATTACATGTTAAAACTGGAGATACAGTTGTAGTAATTAGTGGAAGAAGTAATAATGACAAAAGAAGTAATAAATCTTCTCAAATGGGAGATAAAGGTAAAATAGGAAAAGTATTAAAAGTATTTCCTAAACTTGGGAAAATAGTAGTTGAAGGTGTGAACGTTAAGAAAAAACATTTAAAACCTAACGCTATGAACACACAAGGTGAGATTGTTGAAAGAGAAGTACCAATTTTCTCATCTAAAGTAATGTTATGGGATGAAAGCGTAAAAAGTGCTACAAGAGTAAGATATGAAATTAAAGATGGAAAAAAAGTTAGAATTTCAGTTAAATCAGGACAAGAAATATAAGGGAAGGAGGATACCTAAATGTCTACAAAATATATGCCTAGATTACAAAAAGCATACAAAGAAACTATGGTATCAGCATTAATGAAAGAATTAGGACTTTCTAACATTATGGAAGTACCTAAATTAGATAAAATAATAGTTAATATGGGACTTGGAGAAGCAGTGAACAATCCTAAGTTAATAGATACAGCAGTTAAAGAATTAGCACAAATTACAGGACAAAAACCAGTTGCAAGAAAAGCTAGAAAATCTGAAGCTGGATTTAAATTAAGAGAAGGTCAATTAATAGGTGCAAAAGTTACTTTAAGAAAAGAAAAAATGTATGAATTCTTAGATAGATTAGTAAGTGTTACTTTACCAAGAGTAAGAGACTTTGAAGGAGTTTCATCTCGTGGATTTGATGGAAGAGGTAATTACACTTTAGGATTAAAGGAACAAATTATCTTCCCAGAAATAGAAATTGATAAAGTTGATAAAGTGTTAGGAATGGGAATTACATTTGTAACAACTGCTAGAACAGATGAAGAAGGAAGAGCATTATTAAGAGCATTTGGAATGCCATTTGCAAAATAATAAGGAGGTGCAAAAGAATTTATGGCTAAAAAAGCAATGGTTCAAAAAAATCTAAAAATTGAAAAAACTATAGATAAATATGCAGCTAAAAGAGCTGAATTAAAAGCAAGAGCTAAACAAGGAGATAGAGAAGCACTAATTGAATTATCTAAATTACCTCGTAATGCATCACCTACAAGACATAGAAATAGATGTCAAGTAAATGGTAGACCAAGAGGATTTATGAGAGAATTTGGAATATCAAGAGTAATGTTTAGACAATTAGCCGGTGAAGGTGTAATACCTGGAATTAAAAAATCTAGCTGGTAATATTTGAGAGGAGGACAAACATGTATTTAACAGATCCTATTGCAGATATGTTAACAAGAATTAGAAATGCAAACATTGCAAAACATAACAAAGTTGCAATACCATTTTCTAAAATAAAAGAAAGTATCGCAAATATATTAAGAAATGAAGGATATATATCAGAATACGAAATTAAAGAAGAAGGAAGTATAAAAGATATAGTTATAACTTTAAAAACTGTTGATGGTGAACAAGTTATAAAAGGATTAAAAAGAATTTCTAAACCTGGAAGAAGAGTATACTCTTCAGTAGAAAACTTACCAAAAGTATTAGGTGGTTTAGGAATAGCTATCGTTACTACACCTAAAGGTGTTTTAACTGATAAAGAATGCAGAAAGCAAAGTGTTGGTGGAGAGGTTCTTTGTTACATTTGGTAATATAGCCTAAACACTTCTGGAAATTTACGCATATAAGGAGGAAAATAATGTCAAGAGTAGGTAAAAAACCTATTATTATACCAAAAGGTGTAGAAATTACAAATGAAGGTAATGTTTATACAGTAAAAGGACCTAAAGGAACTTTAATTAGAGAATTATCTTCAGAAATTAAAGTAAACATTGAAAATAATGAAATAACTTTTGAAAGACCAAATGACTTACCTAATATTAGAGCATTACATGGAACTACAAGAGCAAATGTTAATAACATGGTTGTTGGAGTTAGTGAAGGTTTCAAAATTAAATTAGAATTAGTTGGGGTTGGATACAGAGTAGCTGCAGCAGGTAAAGGAATTACAATGGCTTTAGGATATTCACATCCAGTTGATATAGCTCCAATTGAAGGTATTACTTTCACTGTAGAAGGAAATACTAAATTAACTGTAGAAGGAATTGATAAACAATTAGTTGGTCAAGTAGCATCAGATATAAGATCTAAGAGAGCACCAGAACCATATAAAGGTAAAGGGGTTAAATATGCTGATGAGAAGATAAGAAGAAAAGAAGGTAAGAAAGGATAGGAGGTAGTTTAAATGATTAAAAAAGTAGATAGAAACTTAGCAAGAGTTAGAAAACATAAAAGTATAAGAGCTAAAATCAGTGGAACACCTGAAAGACCTAGACTTACTGTTTATAGAAGTTTAACTAACATCTTCGCACAATTAATAGATGATACAACAGGAAATACATTAATTTCAGCTTCAACTATTGAAAAAGGAAATAAAGTAGAGCATGGATCAAATGTAGAAGCTGCAAAATTAATAGGGAAAAGATTAGCTGAAAAAGCTAAAGCTGCTGGAATTACTAAGGTAGTATTTGATAGAAGTGGATACATCTATACTGGAAGAGTAAAAGCATTAGCAGACGCTGCAAGAGAAGCAGGATTAGAATTCTAATAGGATAGGAGGATTTATTTTGGCAAAAGAAGTTAAAACTAACGAATACAAAGAAAAACTTTTAAGAATTAGTAGAGTTTCTAAAACTGTTAAAGGGGGAAGAAGAATTTCATTCTCAGTACTAGCAGCAGTTGGAGACGAAAACGGAAAAGTTGGAATAGGATTAGGAAAAGCAAATGGAGTACCTGAAGCAATTAGAAAAGCTATTGCAGGTGCTAAAAAAAGTATGATAACAGTTTCATTAAAAGGTGGAACTTTACCACATGAACAAATTGGTAAATTTAATGCTACATCAGTTTTATTAAAACCAGCATCAAAAGGTACTGGGGTTATCGCTGGGTCAGCAACTAGAGAAATTTTAGAATTAGTAGGTGTTACTGACGTATTAACTAAGATTAGAGGATCTAAAAATAAAGATAATGTTGCAAGAGCTACATTAGATGGATTAAAGAAATTAAGATCAATTGAAAAAGTTGCTAAACTTAGAGGGAAAACTGTAGAAGAAATTTTAGGATAAGGCTAGGAGGATAGATTAATGACTAAAGTAAATATAACACTTGTAAAAGGAATTAATGGAAGAAAGCCTAACCATATCGCAACAATTAAATCTTTAGGTTTAAGAAAAATTGGTCAAACAGTTGAACACAATTTGACTGCGGATATAGAAGGTAAAATTAAATTAGTTTCTTATTTAGTTAAAGTAGAGGAGGTTTAGATTAATGAATCTTAATGAATTAAGACCTGCCGAAGGATCAAAAAAAGATAGAAAGAGAATCGGTAGAGGACATGGAACTGGTTGGGGTAAAACTGCTGGTAAAGGTCATAATGGACAAAAACAAAGATCAGGTACATATGTGCTAGCTTCGTTTGAAGGAGGGCAAATGCCTTTAATCAGAAGAGTTCCTAAAAAAGGATTCTCAAATTCTGCATTCCAAAAAGACATAATAGTAGTAAACTTAAAAGATATAGTAGATAAATTTAATGATGGAGAAGAAGTAACTTTAGAAACATTATTAGAAAGAAGAGTAGTAAAAAATGCTAACTTCATTACTAAAGAAGATGGAGAAAGAAATTACACTTCATTATTAAAAATTATTGGAAACTATGAATTAGAAAAAGCTTTAAAAGTTAAAGCACATAGAGTATCTAAAGGTGCTAAAGAAGCAATTGAAAAATTCAATGGAACAGTTGAATTATTAGAAATCAAATCATTTGCAAATGTAGCAGGAAATGCTAAAGAAGTTAAGGGAGAGTAAGTTTAACTTACTTTTTTCCTTTTTACTTAAAATTATAGAATAGAGGTGATTTCTTTGACATTTAAAGAAGCAATAGTAGGTAGATTTCAAGCTATGATAAAAACACGTGAGCTTAGAAAAAGAGTATTGTTTACTTTAGGTTGTTTTTTAGTTGCTAGAATTGGTGTACATATTCCAGTTCCAGGAATTAATATGGAATTATTTAGAGAGTTTACTGGTGCAAGTAGTTTAGCTCAATTTTTAAACCTGTTTACAGGTGGAGCTGTTCAAAGAGCCTCAATATTCTCATTTGGAATAACTCCATATATTAATGCCTCAATAGTATTTCAAATTTTAGGTGTTTTATGGCCTAGAATAGAAGAAATGCAAAAAGAAGGTGGAAAAGAAGCAGAGAAAGTTACACAATGGACTAGATATTTAACTATATGTACGACATTATTTCAATCGACTGGACTTGCTTTATTACTACAATCTAATAATTTAGTTAGAGAACCTGGAATGACATTCATATTAACTACAGTTGTATTAATAACAGGAGGTACTGCATTCTTAATGTGGTTATCTGAAAGAATATCTATAAAAGGTATAGGAAATGGAACTTCAATGTTAATTTTCCTAGGAATAGTTTCTAATTTACCTCAAGTAGTTAGAAGTACAATAACACAATTAACTACATCAGATAAAGGAACTATACTTGGATATACTTCATTAATGTTATTTATATTAATTATAGTAATAATGGTATTTATACAACTTGGAGAAAGAAGAATACCTATACAATATGTTGGTAAATCAAGTAGGGGTGTTGGAAATTCACAAGCTACTGTTGTGGGTAGAAAAACATATCTTCCTATTAAAATTAATACAGCAGGAGTAATGCCAATAATATTTGCATCAATGATTATGGCTGTACCTTCAGCTATAATACCACTTATTAAAGATCAAGCAAAACAAGCATATTTATTAAATCTATTTGGACCAAAAGGATGGGCATATTTAACATTAAGTGCAGTGTTAATTATTTTATTCTCATTCTTTTATACTGCTATAGTATTTGATCCAGAAAAAATTGCAGATAGCTTAAAACAAAGTGGAGGAAGTATACCATTGAGAAGAGCAGGGAAAGAAACATCTGATTTCTTAGAATATGTTGCAACAAGAATTACATTTGGTACAGCAATATTCTTAGCTATACTTGGTATATTACCAAATATATGGTTTGGATATGTATTAAATATTCCTGTGATGTTAGGTGGAACAAGCTTATTAATATTAGTTGGAGTAGCAGTAGAATTAATACAAAATATTGATTCTCACATGGCAACACAAAAATACAAAGGATTTAGTAATATTAGAAGAAGAAGATAATAATCTTCTTCTTTTTAAATTAAAAAGGGCAATAACGCCCTTTATTCATACTTTTTAATTATCCATCTTTTCTTACCTTTTTTACTATCTTCTAGTTCTTCATACACTAAATATTTACCATATTTTCTTATAGTTAATATATCCATATACTTTACTTCCCTATTTTTTTCCTTGCACATTTCATAATCTATTTGAACTAGTCCAGCTTCTATTAACTGAGTTGCCTTATTTCTTGATAAATTAGTAATATCGCTTATGAAATTATCTAATCTATTAGAACTAATATTAATTTTTATATCTTTAAAATTATATGAAAAATCATTCTTTTCACTTATTTTTATAACACAATCGTTTTTTCCTATGGATTTAAGGTTATTTAATATGAAATCTAATACTTTATTAGAGATTAGTATGTACCCTATATTATCTTCTACAAATATATCTCCTATCATCTCTCTTTTAATATTTAATCCCATAATAGCTCCAAGAAAATCCTTATGAGTATACTTTTTAAACTTATTATTAACTTTAATCTCAATTACGGAATATTCAAATTCTGGAATGTTGGGAGTAAAACAAATTTGACGTCTATCATAACCTTTCATATATGTATATATATTATCATAACTATTATTTAATTTCTTATAAATATTAGGAGTAACAAATATATCAGTAGATACACTAATTTGGTATTCTAAAGCCATAGAAAGTGAATTAAAAACTTTTATAGTCATTTCATTATTCCCAATTTTTTTTAAAAATTCTTCTTTATTTAAATTCATAATTATTATTAATGGCACTATATTACCATAAATATTCTCCTTTTAATATATATTATTGAATTATATCATAAATAATAGACTTTGAAAAGTATAGTAAAATATGTTAAGATATATGAGAGGTGATTAAAATGATAAAATATTTTAGCTATATCTTTTTACTATTTACAGTAATTTCGTGTACATCACTAGATGCGTATTTAAAAGAAAAAAATTTAATTACACAAAATGATCATATTAAATATGTAGAAATTAAAGAGAAAAAAGAAGAAGTAAAAAAAGAAGAAATAAAAACTGAACTCGAATCTGAACCTGAAATTAAAACAGAAGAAGTTGAAGAGAAAAAGCAAGAAGTTAAAGCTACTATAATAACTTCGGCAAAAAGTGAAAAAGAAATAAAATCAAGTATTATTAAATCAGATCATCTTGTAAAAGATCAGAAAATTATGAATGAGGGAATTAAAAAAGTAACAAAACCAGTTACAGAAGTAGAAAAAGAGAATACGGAAGTTATAGTAAATTTTGATGAAACAGATCTTAAAATAGTTAAATTTATAGCTGAACAAGTAGTTGAAAATGAAGAGCAGGTTAAAAGAAAAACTATAGAAAGTATACAAAAATTAGAAAGTAAGGGGTATAAATATTCAGCTAGAGAGTTTTTAGCTAAGGCATATGATAATATTAAAAAAACTAATGTTAATTCATATATACTTGCAGCAGCTAGAGTGATGAATAGTATAGAAAGAGATGGGAAATAATGAGGATAGATAAATTTTTAAAGATTACAAGAGTTGTAAAAAGAAGAACAATTGCAAATGAACTTTGTGATTCTGGAAATGTATCTGTTAATGGAGATGTTAAAAAAGCCCTGTATTCTGTTAAAGAGGGGGATAGGATAGATATAAAGTATTATAATAGAAATTTTTTAGTTAATGTATTAAAATTACCACCTGAATCATTAAGAAAAGAAGATATAGATAAGTATATTAAGATAGAAGAAATTAAGAGATAAAAAATAGTTAGAATTACAAAAAATAGAATTTATATTTATAAATTCTATTTTTATTTTATCTTATATTAAATTTTATACTATTATTATTAAATATATTTAGTTCATATATTAATTTATTATCATATACAAGTGTTACAGTATCTTTGTTTTTTTGAAATTCTTTAAACATATTAACTACTATTGTTTTTGCTTCAATTTCGTCAATATCACCATCAGATATTTGTATTAGTAAAGAAATGATTTCTGAAATATCTTCTAAATTTTTTTTCTTAACATTTGAAAAGTTAAAAACTAATTGAGTTACCTCAAAATCGTTATATTGTATTATGAAATATGATTCAGTATATCCGAAAATTTGGGAATAAAAATATATGTTTGAGTCTAGTTCTTTATTTACAAACTTACTTATATCATATTTAGTTGGTTCAAATTTTTTGTTAAACTCTTCTATAACATCATCTAGTAGCATATTTTTAAATATTTTCTTATTTACATTTTCTATTTCTATAGAAATACTATTATTTTGTGTAATGGTTACGTATTTATTGAATAAAAATATAGCACCAAAAAGTATTAAAATAGACAAAATAAATCTAAGTTTATTATTCAAAATATCACCTCTTTATTTATTTTAACATTTTAATATTTTTTATTCAATAATATGAATAAAAAATATATGTTAAATTAAGGTATAAATTCTTAAAAAGATAGTAAAAATCAATAAAATATGATATAATTTAAATGATAAAAAACAGATTAAAATGGAGGAATTATGTCAGAAAAAAAATATGGTGGAGAAAGCATTACAGTATTAGAGGGATTAGATGCTGTAAGGGTTAGACCAGGAATGTACATAGGGACAACTTCTTCAAGAGGATTACATCATTTAGTATGGGAAATAGTAGATAATAGTATAGATGAAGCTCTTGCAGGAGTATGTGATACTATTACAGTTAGAATGCTTCCAGATTCAGAAATAGAAATAATAGATAATGGTAGGGGTATACCTACAGAAATTCATAAATCAGGTAAATCAACACTTGAAGTAGTAATGACAGTACTTCATGCTGGAGGGAAATTTGATAATTCAAACTATCAGTTTTCAGGAGGACTTCATGGAGTCGGTATATCTGTAGTTAATGCTTTATCTGAAAGATTAGAGGCAACAGTTACTAGAGATGGTAAAATCGTTAGACAAATATTTTCAAAAGGGAATCCAATTACAGAAGCTTTAGAAATAGGTAAAGCTCCAGATAAGGAACATGGAACTACAATTAAATTTAAACCAGATGCAGATATATTTGAGACTATACAATTTGATTATGATATTCTTCAAAGAAGACTTAAAGAACTTGCATATTTAAATCAGGGTATAAAAATAATATTAATAGATTCAAGAAAACCAGAAAAAGTTAAGGAAGAAGTATTTCACTTTGAAGGTGGAATAGTTGATTTTGTTACAGAACTTGTAGGAGAAGATAAAATCATTGAAGATGTAATATATATGAAAGATAGGGTAATGCTTACAGAAGGTGAAGTAGATGATGAGGGAAATCCTATACCTGATAAATATTCAGAGGTAGAGATAGCTATGATATATAAGAACTCACAATCTACAATAGAATATTCTTTTGTTAATAATATTAATACATCAGATGGTGGAACACATGTCTCTGGACTTAGAACAGCTTTAACTAGAACTATTAATGATTTAGCTAGGGAAGCTAGTAGTAAAAATGAATTTAAGGGTGAGGATGTAAGAGAAGGTTTAGTTTATGTATTAAGTTTAAAATTCCCTGAGCCACAGTTTGAATCACAGACTAAGGCTAAACTTGGTTCATCTGAAGCAACAAGTATAGTTTCAGGGGTATTTGGAAGTAAACTTAAGATGTATTTAGAAGATCATCCTAAAGATTGTAAAATTATTATAGATAAAATAGCTATATCTAAGCAAGCAAGAGAAGCAGCGAAAAGAGCAAGAGATCTTGTAACTAAGAAAAATGAATTTAGTTTAGGTGGACTTCCTGGTAAACTTGCAGATTGTCAATCAAAAAACCCGGAAGAATCTGAGATATTTATAGTAGAGGGAGATTCAGCTGGTGGTTCTGCAAAACAGGGTAGATTTAAAGAATACCAAGCAATACTTCCATTGCGTGGTAAGATACTTAATGTTGAGAAAGCTAATGAGCATAAAATATTAGAAAATTCAGAAATCAAGGCTATGATTACAGCTTTTGGTGCAGGATTTGGAGATAGATTTGATATAGAGAAGTTAAGATATCATAAGATAATAATAATGACAGATGCCGATGTAGATGGAGCTCATATTAGAACACTTATGCTTACATTCTTCTATAGATATCTAAGAGAATTGATTAATAATGGGCATATATATATAGCTCAACCACCTTTATATAAAGTTACAACTAAGAGTGGGAAAAAAGAACAAGTTAAATATGCATATTCTGATGAACAATTAAAGAGTATAACTAGGGTGCTTGATGAAAAATTAGGTGTAGATAATAGTGGAAAAAATAAATATAATGTTCAAAGATATAAAGGGCTTGGAGAAATGAATCCTGATCAATTAAAAGAAACAACTATGGATCCAGATGTTAGAACTTTATTAAAAGTTACACTAGAGGATGCACAATATGCAGATAAAATGTTCTCAATATTAATGGGAGATAAAGTAGAACCAAGAAGAGAATTTATTGAAGAACATGCAAATTACGTAAGAAACTTAGATATATAGGGAGGTTGTTATGTCAGATTTATTTGATAATGAAGATGAAATAAAAGAAGAAGATATAGATTCAACGCTAGATCAAGATAGTCAGAGTGCTATAGAAGAGATTATGAAAAAAACAGAAATGTCTAATGAAGAATTAATTTATATAGAAGATGAGATTAAAGCATCATATTTAGATTATTCTATGAGTGTTATAGTATCAAGGGCACTTCCAGATGTAAGAGATGGTTTAAAACCTGTACATAGAAGAATACTTTATGCTATGGATGAATTAAAAATGAGTCATAATAGTCCATATAAAAAATCTGCAAGACTAGTTGGGGAAGTATTAGGTAAATACCACCCACATGGAGATAGTGCAGTATATAATTCTATGGTTAGAATGGCACAAGATTTTAATACTAGATATATGTTAGTAGATGGTCATGGAAACTTTGGTTCTATAGATGGAGATAGTGCAGCGGCAATGAGATATACTGAGGCAAGAATGTCTAAAATTGCTGAAGAAATGTTAATAGATATTAATAAGGACACTATAGATTGGAGAAAAAACTTTGATGAAAGTTTAGATGAACCAACAGTACTTCCTGCAAAATTACCTAATTTACTTTTAAATGGAACTACAGGTATTGCAGTAGGGATGGCAACTAATATCCCACCTCATAACTTGGGAGAATTATCAGATGGTATAATTGCATTAATAGATAATAAGGATATTAGTATAGATGAATTAATTGCTCATATTAAAGGTCCTGATTTTCCAACAGGAGGTATAATATATGGAAAATCTGGGATATACTCAGCTTATAAAACAGGTAGAGGTAAGGTAAGAGTAAGTGCTAAAACAGAGATAATAACTGATAAAAAAGGTAGACAAAGTATAGTAATTACAGAACTTCCTTATCAGGTTAATAAGGCAAATTTAATTAAAAGAATAGGTGAGCTTGTTAAAGATAAGATAATAGTTGGAATATCTGATTTAGCAGATCTTTCAAACTTAGAAGGTATAAGAATAGTTATAGATATTAAAAAAGGAGAAGAGGCAGAAATAGTACTTAATAAGTTACTTAAATTCACTGACCTTCAAACAACTTTTGGAATCATAATGCTTGCACTTGTTAATAATGCACCTAAAATATTAAATTTAAAAGAAATTTTAGAAAAATATTTAGAACATAGATATGATGTTATTACAAGAAAAACTATATTTGATTTAAATAAAGCTAAAGATAGAGCACATATTTTAGAAGGATTAAGAAAAGCTCTAGATCATATAGATGCAATTATTTCAACTATTAGAGGAAGTAAAACAAGGGCTTTAGCTAAGGAATCATTAATAGAAAAATTTGCATTTACTGAAATACAAGCAGAAGCTATTTTAGATATGAGATTGCATAGATTAACAGGTCTTGCAAGAGAAGAAATAGATGCAGAATATAATAAATTAATGCTATTTATCACAGATCTTGAGGATATACTTTCAAAGGATGAAAGAAAATATGCAATAATTAAGGAAGAAGTATTAGAGTTAAAACAAAAATATGGAGATCCTAGAAGAACTTCTATAGAAAATGATAGATATGAGATTAATATAGAAGATTTAATTAAAAATGAAGATGTAATAGTAACTATAACTAAGAGAGGATATGCTAAGCGTATGTCACTTGATAGTTATAAGGCACAAAAAAGAGGTGGGAAAGGAGTGTCTAACACTACAACCATTGAAGATGATGTGCTAAAAGATCTATTTACAGCTAAAACTTTAGATACCTTAATGGTATTTAGTGATAAAGGTAAGGTATATTCTATTAAGGTTTATGAAATACCTGAGGTAAGTAAACAGGCTAGAGGTAAATTAATAGGAAATATTATAGAACTTGATGAAAATGAAAAAATTTCAGTAATAATACCAGTAGATGAAATAGAAAATGACAATAGAGATTTAATATTCATAACAAGAAATGGTATAGCTAAAAAGACTAAGATTTCTGAATTTAAAACAATAAATAGAAACGGTAAAATAGCAATTTCATTTAAAGATGATGAAGATGAAGTTAAATTTGTTGGAATAACATCTGGAAGTGAAAAAGATGAGATATTTATATCAACTAAAGGTGGAATGGCTGTAAGATTTAAAGAAGAAGATATACGTTCTATGGGTAGAACAGCAGCAGGAGTAAGAGCTATTAAGTTAAATTCTAATGATGAAGTAGTATCAGCAGATGTAATATATACAGATAATAATGTAGATGAAATGAGTGTATTAAGTGTTACATCACTTGGTATAGGGAAAAAAACATTGCTTTCAGAATATAATATTATTAAAAGAGGGGGAAAAGGAGTTAAAAACTACAATCTTGAAAGAAGAAGTAAGGAAGAAAGCGAACATCATTATGTAGTATATTCAACTATAATAGATCCAAGTGATGAAAATTCAGAAAACATGGAACTTGTTGCAATATCAACTACAGGAACAGTAATACGTATTAAAATTAAAGATCTTCCAGTAGTTGGAAGAAATAGTAAAGGTGTAAAAATACAATCTCTTAAATACAAAGAATATTTAGTTTCAGCTGATAGAGTTGCTGCTGAAAATTCTGAGGAAGAGGAAATAGTTGAAGAATAGGAGTGGTATAATTATGAAAAGATTCTTGTTTTTACTTACAAATGAGGCAGAGATTAACGAGTTTTTAAAATTATCTAAATCTTTAGATGAGAAATATCCACATATAGAAAAAGATGTAGTGTACATTAAAGATATCAGAAAATATGATATCTTCCCATTAACTATACAAGGAATGGGGGTAAGTGCTAATACAAATCTATTGATAGAAGACTATTTAAAACTTGAAGATGATGTATTTGATAAATACAAAGAAAAAATATCTAAAGGTAATTTCAGGAAAATATATTCATTAGATGGTGAAATAGTAGAAGTAGCTATGGAAGAATTAAAAGCTTATGATTTATTAGTAGTTTGTAGGACGGAAAATGGAACTATAAGTGATAATTTACATTCTTTACTTAAACAACATTACAAACCTATGTTGATACTTTCAATAACAGATAGAGAATATTCATTTGATAAAGTACTTATGTTAAATGATGGTGGATTTATGGTAAATAGAACAGTATATGATTACTTTAGTACATTTGGTGTACAAGATATAGATGTTTTAAGAGTAAATGTTGAAGATAAGAATAGATTAACTGAAAGGTTTGGATCTAAATGTAATATTATAGATAAAACTGGAGATGAAGTTTCTATAATATTATCAGAGGTACCTAAATATGACCTAATTTTAATGGGAGTTTTAAAATATTCAATAATATTTGAAAGATTAACAGGTCAGGTTGGATTAAAAGTATTTGAAAAAACTGAAACTCCTATATATATGGGTTAATGAAAATACTAAAAATAAGGGAGGAAATATATGAATAGTTTAATAAAGCCACGTAAGATATTTGAAACAGTTATGTTATGGCTGTTATCATTTTGTTTATTAATAAAGATACTATTAATGGCAAAGGTTGGGGATATTTTCTATAAACTAAGGGGTAAAATTACAAATCAAACGGATTTTGTAACTTTAGTTAAAAAGCTTTCTGTTATGACAGAAGATTTAAAAGCTTTGGAAGTGTTAGCAACTATTTACAGAACTTTCTTACTATTACTATTAATTACTTTTGCATGTTTTGTAATTTTTAGAATTGTAAAAAAACAGTATGATAAATTACTTAAAGAATCAACTATAATGATATGGGTTGCAATTACAGCTGCAGTTTATTATGTATATATTACTAAAGATTTATTTTATGCATTAAAGAGTATAACAGAAAAACAATATGAGCAAGGCTTACCTTATGCACTTTACCTAATGGGTAGAATACAATATATCTTAGATGTTAAGTATATAATACATATTTTAACTATAATAATATTTGTATCTACAATACTTGCAGTAATTTTAAATGTAAGAACATTGATAGGTAAGAAAGATGAGGCTATATGGAAAAAATTAAATATATCAACATTTGTTTTATGTATGTTATTAATTTCTTTTTTAGTTTCATGGAATATATACATTAAATATGATAATAAGATATTTAAACCATTTGAATATATGATTACAAACTATAAGCATAAAAATGATAAAATATATCTTTTTGGTAGCGTTAATATGAGAAAAGTTAATCAAAAAAATCTTGACCCTAATTTTAGAAACCTTTATTTAAACGGAGTAAATTATG
Organism: Streptobacillus notomytis; assembly: GCA_001612575.1. Classification (GTDB taxonomy): domain Bacteria; phylum Fusobacteriota; class Fusobacteriia; order Fusobacteriales; family Leptotrichiaceae; genus Streptobacillus; species Streptobacillus notomytis. Next base: position 14,102 of record LJRV01000001.1, on the reverse strand, counting down.
AAGTTGAAAGAGGAACTGAAGAATTAAAAGAAGGAGAAACTAGAGAAATTAAGGTTAGTTTTAATGCAGAAGTTAAAGAATTTTTAAATCTTAAAACAGGTAAAATAGAAGATAAAATAGTTATTAAAACAGTTCCTAAAATTGTTAAATCTATAGATGAAATAAATATAAAATCTTTATTTAAATACTTATCTAAATATGATGAAAGATATTCTAAACATAGTATTAGTGATGAAATTACAGGAATATATGAAGGAAAAGCCATAGATGGTAATGTAGAATATTACTTGATTCAAAAAATTAGATATGCAGAATTAAGTTTTAGTGACATAGTTAAATTTGAAGAAAATGATGAGATATATAAATTAATATATTTAGGTGTAATGTATAGAAATAATGATGAAATAGTTGGTTTAGAAGGTTTAAATTTAAAAGAAGGAATAAAGTTAACAAAAGATGTTGAGAATTTAATAAAAAACTTGAAAGAAAATAAAGTAGAAAAGGTTAAGTAGTTGGAGGAAAAATGTTAGAAAAATTAAAGCTGATAAAAGAAAAAGCACTATCAGATATAGAAAAATTAGATTCTATTCAAGATTTTAATGATATGAAGATAAAATATTTAGGTAAAAAAGGAGAATTTACAGCTATAATGAAGGAAATGGGAAATATTATAGCTGAAAAAAGAAGAGAATTTGGAGCAATTGCCAATGAAGTTAAAACTGAATTGCAAGAAAAATTTGATGAAAAATTATTAAAATTAAGAGAAGAAGCTAAAAAAATTAAATTAGAATCTGAAACATTAGATATTTCATTACCAGGAAAATCTTTAGAAAAATCTAGTTTACAGCCTTTAACTAAAACTTTGTTTGAAATTAAAGAAATAGTTAGTGAAATGGGATTTGACATAGTAGATGGGCCTGAAGTTGAGAGTACTTACTTAAATTTTGATGCTTTAAATATACCTAAAACACATCCGTCAAGAGAATTAACTGATACTTTCTATATAACAGAAGATGTGATTTTAAGAACTCAGACATCTCCAGTACAAATTAGATATATGAAAGAACATAAACCACCATTTAAAATGATTTCTATAGGTAAAGTATATAGACCAGATTATGATGTTTCACATACACCTATGTTTCATCAAGTAGAAGGTCTAATGATAGGAGAAGATGTTAGCTTTTCTAATTTCAAAGCAACACTTGAAAGTATAGTACAAAGAATATTTGGTGCAGATAGAAATGTAAGATTTAGACCACACTTTTTCCCTTTTACTGAACCAAGTGCAGAAATGGACGTAGAATGTGGTGTTTGTAGAGGAAAAGGTTGTAGATTATGTAAAAATACAGGTTGGCTAGAAATATTAGGTTCAGGTATGGTAAATATTAAAGTTCTAGAAGCTGCTGGAATAGATGGAGAAATTTATCAAGGTTTTGCCTTTGGACTTGGAGTAGAAAGAATAACTATGCTTAAATATGGTATAGATGATTTAAGAGCATTCTTTGAAAATGATATTAGATTTTTAGAACAATTTTAGGTGGAGGAAATATGTTAATTTCATTAAATTGGTTAAGGGAATATATAGATCTTGATAAGAATATAGATATAAAAGAGCTAGAAAATGCCTTAACTATGATAGGACAAGAAGTAGAAAAAATAGAAAAACAAGGAGAACACTTAACTAAGGTTTTAACAGCTAAAATTTTAGAAAAGATAGCACATCCTAACTCTGATCATATTAGTATATGTCAGGTTGATAATGGAGAAAAAGTAGAACAAGTATTATGTGGAGCTACTAATCATAAGGTTGGAGATATAGTTGCTATGGCTCAAATTGGAGCTGAACTTGAAAAAGGTTTTGTGATTAAAAAAGCTAAAATTAGAGGAGAAGAATCAAATGGAATGCTTTGCTCTGAAGTTGAGCTTAAAATAGGTAAAAATAATGCTGGAATAATGATATTACCACAAGATACAAAACTTGGTATACCTATGAATAAATATTTAGGTTTAGATGATGTAATATTTGAACTTGAAATAACACCAAATAGACCTGATTGTTTATCTCATATAGGGATAGCTAGAGAACTTGCTGCATATTATTCTAAAAAATTAAAATTACCAGAAGTAAATGTGATTGTTGAAGATAAAGAAGATATGGAAATATCGATAGAAAAAGGATTATCTAATAGATATTTATCAAGGGTTATTAAAGGTGTTAAGGTAGGGAAAAGTCCTGAATGGTTAAAAAATAGATTAGAAGCAGTTGGTATTAGAAGTATTAATAATATAGTTGATATATCAAATTATGTAATGCTTGAGAGTAATCAACCTAATCATATTTTTGACTTTAATAAATTTAATTCAAAGAAAATAACAGTTTCTAGAGCAAAAAATGATGAAAAATTTATAACTCTTGATAAAAAAGAAAGAATTCTTAATAGTGATGATATAGTAATAACTAATGGTGAAAAAGTTGTAGCACTTGCTGGTGTTATGGGTGGAACTGATGTTGAAGTTGATGAAAATAGTACAGATATTTTAATAGAAGTTGCACATTTTGATAATATCATGGTTAGAAAAACTAATAGAAAATTTGCACTTTCAACAGAATCTGCATACAGATTTGAAAGAGCTGTAAATACAGAAAATATGAAATATGTAATGGATAGAATTACTGCTTTAGTAAAAGAAATAGCTGGTGGAAAAGTATGTAATATTAATGATAATTACCCAGTTAAACCTGAAGTTAAAACTACGAAGTTATCACTTCCAAGATTATATAGATTTATAGGTAAAGAAATAGAAAAAGATAAAATATTAGATATATTTGAAAAACTAGAAATTAAAGTTGAAGATAAGGGAGAAGACTTATTACTTATATCTCCAACTCATAGACAGGATTTAATTAATCAGTTTGACTATTTTGAAGAAGTAATACGTATGGTAGGATTTGATAGTATAGAAAATGTAATGCCTTCAGTAAAACTTACAAAAGAAAGATTGAAAGATACTACTAAATTTGTAACAGATATTAAAAAACTTATATCTAATTTAGGTATGAGAGAGGTTATTAATTATAGCTTTATACCTAAGAATGCATTAGAGAAAATATTATTTGAGATTTCTAGTGAAAATATTATAGAAATTAAAAATCCTATAGTAGAAGAATTTAGTATTTTAAGACCTACATTAATGTATTCTCTTATTAAAAATGTAAGGGATAATATAAATAGGGGAGCGAGTGATATTAGATTTTTTGAAGTAAGTAAAAGATTTACTAAAGAAGTGGTAAATAAAGAAGATGAAAACATGGTTAATATAGATGGAATGCAAGTTTTTGAAAAGGAAACTTTAGCATTAATCTTATCTGGAAGTAAAGTTAAAAATATATGGAATGCAAAACCAGAAAATTATGATTTTTATGATTTAAAAGCTGTAGTAGAAGCTGCATTTGAAAAACTTGGATTTAGTAAATATCAAATTAGAAGAAGTGAAAATAGAGCATATCATCCTGGAAGAAGTGTAGATGTATTTGTAGGAAGAGAACTTATTGCAAGTTATGGACAATTACATCCAGATGTATTAGAAAACATGGATGTGGAAAAAAATGATATACTTTATGCTGAAATATATTTAGATTTAATTAAAAAATACATTTCAAAAAATACGAGATATAAAGGGTTAAGTAAGTATCAATCAGTTCCAAGGGATATTGCATTAGTTGTAAAAGAAAATATATTAGTAGGAGAAATGTTAAAAACTATAGAAAAAGCTGATAATTTAATAGAAAAAGTAGAACTATTTGATATATATCAAGGTATTGGGATAGAAAAGGGATGTAAGTCTGTAGCTATTAGTATAGTTATGAGAGATGATAATAAAACTTTAGAAGAAAAAGAAATAAATGATGTTATTAATAAGATTATTAATAAATTAACTAAAGAATTTGGAGCTACATTAAGAGTATAATGAAATATTGTGTATTTTTAAATGGAGAATATCCTGAATTTAATGATTATCATTTCAAATTGATAAAAGATAGAATAATATATTGCGCAGATGGAGGAGCTAACTTTGCATACAAGCAAGGTATAGTTCCTCACGTTATAGTTGGAGACTTAGATTCTGTTGATTTAGAAGTTTTAGATTACTATAAATCAAAAAATGTCAAGATTTATGATTACTCAAGTGATAAAGATTATACAGATTTTTCTATAGCTTTAATACATATTTGTTCTATAGAAAATGTTTGTATGAATAGTAGATTTGAAAAAGATGAGATAGATTTTTATCAAAATAAGGATGTACTTGTTTTTGGTGCTACAGGTGGAAGAATAGATATGTCTATAGCTAATGCTAAATTATTAGCAAATAATAAGAATATGAAATATGTTACACATAATAATGAATTAATATATTATGTAGATAAAGAAGAGAAAATATTAGGAAAAGTAAATAAGAAATTTTCATTAATACCACTTTCAGATATAAAGGGATTAACTCTTGAGGGCTTTGTATATAATTTGGAAAATAAAGATGTTTCAAGGAATATGTCTTTAGTTAGCAATATTATTAAAGAAGACATAGCAAGTATTAGTGCTGAAAAAGGTGATATGTTAATAGTAGTTGAGATATAAAAAAAGAATTTCTAAATTTTAGAAATTCTTTTTTATTTAATCCTTAAAAATTAAATTTTGATCCCAGACTTAGAGTTACATATTGAGGATATCCTATAGAAATTTCACTAGTGAAATTACCTTTAAATATAGTACCAAATTTTGCTTTTATAGAAAATTTAGTAATAGATTTATTAGCTATAATATAGTGGAAAGTACCTATAGAAGCTCCTGTATATAATTTTATATTTTCTCTAACTTCTCCATTAAGCTCAGTGAATATAAAAGGAGAGATATATAGATGAAATTTTTCTAGTTCTTTTTTATAATCTGTATTGTCTTGTTTAACATCTGCACTAGAAGCTTGTATGGCTTTATTTTTATTAAATTCAACCATTTTGTTAATTCCACCTTCAAGTCCTGTACCAAGATTAACATTTAATCTTCCATTTTTTAATTTCATAACTTTTCCCAATGAAATATGTACTCCAGCATTCACAATAGAATTACTATTAACATTATTAGCTTGAAATCCACCTAACCCTCCTTGGGCAAGTATAGTAACTTCTGTACTAGAGAAAGATATGATACAAGATAATATAAAAAGAGATACGTATTTCTTCATAACACCAACATCCTTTATTTAAATTCTATACTATTTAATTTATTTCCATCAGCATCAACAAGATCAAACATTGCTCCAGTGTATTTATCTATTAAATGTCCTCCTGGAACAAATATATTACCTATAAGGTATGATAAAATATTTGTTTTAGGTAATATTGCAACAGTTTTATCTTCTGAAGTAATAAAGTATTTTGCTCCAACTCCTGTTTCATTATCTAATCTTTTTAAATTAATAAATAAAGTTCCTTGAGCTTTTTTTAATATATTTCCTTTTTCATCTTTAACTGTTATTTCTTTTCCAGAAGCAGATCTAACATCTAATGGTTGATATAAACCATTAACAATAGTAGAACAACTTGTTAGAGAAGCTATTATAGCTGTAAAAATTAATGTTTTTTTCATTTTTGTTTCACCTTTCTTAACGCATTAATTATTCTATTGATATTTTTTTCTATATCTTTTTCAAAAGCATCTTTAGTATATTTACCATTAGTCATATGTAATAATTGTTCTACGATTACACCTGTTTCTTTTTGTATGGCTTTAGTATAAGGAGATGCACTACCATCAGATTCAAATAATATATCTATATTATTTTCTTTTATTAAATCTATGGCTATTTTTAAATCGTTAGCACTAGGTGTGACATGATTTTTTGGCTCAATTACAACACCAACCTTTATTCCTAGTTCACCTAATATATAATCATAACCACCATGTGTTGTGGCTACTGTAAGATTAATTCCTTTTCTTAGTTCAGAAAGTTCTTTTATTTTCTTTGATTTAATATTTGATAACTTTTTATTATACTCTCTTGCATTTTTTAAGTAGTAACTACTATTTTTTTTATCTAATTTAGCTATTTCTTTTGCTATAGTATTTACTTGTTGTATAGCTGCTTGTATAGCTATAAATGTATGAGTATTTACAGATTTTATATTTCCACGTTCACCTGATATAGGTAGTAGTGAAACATTTTTATTTGAGTTAATAATAACAAGTTTTTTGTTATTTGATGCTTTAACTAAGTTATACATATAATTATCTATTCCTGTACCATTAATTATTAATACATCTAAATTTGAAATTTTTTTAACTTCATCAGGAGATGGTTGATAAGCGTGTACATCTACATTGGCTGGAAGAATTTGAATTACATCAGCTTTATTTCCAACTATATTATTAGTAAAAGAATAATAAGGTAACATACTTACACCAATTTTCATTTTTGATAAAGATATATTATTAACTAATAAAATAAACATTATTAATTTGAATATTATTTTTTTCATATTACCTCCAATTTTTTAAATTATATCATTATTTACTATTTATTTCAATGATTTAGGAATTAATACATAGGTGGAAAATGTAAGAAAAAAAATTTCATTAAATGATATAAAAATGAAATATTTTTTCGTGATTTAACTTGATTTTTTTTATTAATAGGGGTAAAATAAAATATAAAATGAAAATAGGAGGCAGGCATATGATAATCAAGAATGCTAGAATATTTGATGGAGATAAATTTATTCCTGAAAATGTAGTAATACTTAGTGGTGATAAGATTGAAAAAATAACAACAGTATCAGAACTTAATGATGAATTAATGTCTAAGCATGAATTAGTAGATGTAGAGGGTAAAGTTTTATCTCCAGGATTTATAGATTTACAACTTAATGGTTGTGGAGGAGTTTTATTTAATGATGAAATTACTGTAAAAACATTAGAAATTATGAATGAAACTAATAAAAAATTTGGATGTACTTCATTTTTACCTACATTAATTACATCTCCAGATGAAAAAATATTAAAAGCTTTGAAATTAATAGATGAAATTAAAGACACTAAAGAAGAAATAGGTGTATTAGGATTACATATAGAAGGTCCGTATATAAGTGTGGAGAAAAAAGGTGTTCATAGACCAGATTATATTAGAGTATTAGATGATAATTTAATAAATGAAATAGCTAAGATAGGTTATGAGGGAGTTAAAATTATTACTGTAGCTCCAGAAAATGCTTTAGTTAAACATTTAAGTGTATTAAAAGAAAGTGGAATAAACATAGCTTTAGGACATACTAATGCTACATATGCACAAATTGAAGAAAAAAAAGAATACTTTACTCATGCTACTCATTTCTTTAATGCAATGCGTGGATTTGACTCAAGAGAGCCAGGAGTTGTTGGATATTTATTAGATAAGAAAAATATACAATGTGGAGTAATAGTTGATGGATTACATGCTAGTTTTCCTTCAATAAGAGTAGTAAAAGAGGTGATGAGATCAAATATGTATTTAGTTACAGATGCAGTATCTCCTATGGGAACAGATATGAAAGAGTTCATATTTGAAGGACATTTAGTTAGACATGAAAATGGTAAATGTTGGGATCCTAGAACTGGATCATTAGGTGGTTCAGCATTAGACATGATTACAGGTATTAAAAATTTAATTAAAGAAGTTAAAGTTAGTGAAGAAGAAGCGTTGCGTATGGCAACTTCATATCCAGCTAAAGCTGTTCAAGTTGACGATAGATATGGATATATTAAAGAAGGATATATTGCAGATTTAACTTTTTATAACTCAGATTACAGAGTAGAAGGAACAATTTCAAAAGGAAAATTACAAAGATATTAGAAATATAACAGGCAGTTGTTTTAAATGAGCAACTGCTTATTTTTTATATAATTTTATTTCAGTCTTATACCTTTAAATGTACGTTTTTAATGGAATAAATAAAAAAATTATATTTCAGTATTAAAAAATTATAGCAATAATTTTTAAGCTATGATATAATAAAAAAGAGGTGAGTTATAATGAAATATTTAATATGTGGAATTGACTGTGCTGGTTGTGCAAGTAAGCTAGAGGAACATCTTAAAAATCATGAAAATGTTAAGAATTTAAGTATAAATTTTTCAACTAAAACTCTATTTGTAGATTTTAATGTTGAAAATGAAAATAATATAAAAGAATTAGTAGAATATGGTAAGAAAAAAGAAAGGTCTTTTGATATTAAGAAAGAAGATAAATCTGAAAGCCAATTTTTAGAAGAAATAGAAAATTTAAAAGATCAAAAAATACATATGTTTATATCATTGGCTTTATTTATTCTTGCATTATTTGTAGATAAATATTTGTACATGTATTTAAAATATGATTCAGATCTTTATTTATACTATATTCCTTTTTATCTATTTTCTTATGCTATAGTTGCATTTCCTATTATTAAATATGCTATTAAATTAATAAAAAGTGGAGATTATTTTAATGAAAAAGTACTTATGATGGTAGCTTCATTATTAGCTATATTTATTAGAGAATATGAAGAGGCAACAGGAGTAATGCTATTTTATACGTTAGGTGAATATTTTCAGGAATACTCTGTTTTAAAATCAAGAAAAGGTATCAGAAGTTTGATAGAATTAAATGATAATAGGGTACATATTTTAGATGAAGAAAAAAACGAATTTATAGATGTTGATGTTAATTTGATTAAGCCAGGAGATATTTTCTATGTTAAACCAGGAGAAAAAATACTTCTAGATGGTAAGATATATATAGGTGATGCAGAACTTGATACATCTATGATAACAGGAGAATCACTGCCTAGACATTTTGAAAAAGATGATGAAGTATTAGCAGGTATGATAAATTTAACTAAAACTTTAGCAATTGAGGCAAGTAAAAGCTTTGATGAAAGTAGTATATATAAGATAGTTGAAATGATAGAAAATTCTGGACACAATAAATCTAAAATGGAAAAGTTTGTTACTAAATTTTCAAGATATTATACTCCAATAATATTTACTTTAGCTATATTTATAACTATAATTCCACCACTTTTTTTTAGAAAAATAAGTTTTATGGATTCATTATACAATGGTATAGTACTTTTAGTCATATCTTGTCCATGTGCATTAGTACTTTCTATACCACTTACTTTTTTTTCAGGTATAGGAAGAGCTGCAAAAGAGGGTATATTAATTAAAGGTGCAGATATATTTGATAATATAGATAAGGTTGAAAGTGTATTTTTAGATAAAACAGGAACTATAACAGAGGGAAAATTTAAAGTTAATTCTGTTTTTGAAGATTTAGAAAAAATAAATATAGGCGTAAAAGAAGTATATGAGTATATATATAAAGCTGAGGAAAATTCTAATCATCCTATAGCAAAATCAATAATATCTTTTATAGATAAAAAGTTTGGATTGGTTGATAGTATAGAAGATGAAGAAAAATTTTATGAATATATTAGCTTATGTGGACATTGTGGTTGTTGCCATGATTATTCAGAACATTATAACAAAGAAAATATTAAGATAGAAAAACATGAACCTAAGGGTCATTACTATGGTGATGAATGTAAAAATCATATTAAAAAATTACAATATAGTGAAAAATGTGAATGTGAGTCATATAATCATGATGAAAAATGTTTAAAAAATCAATTTTCTAAAAATAAGAAAATACTAGAAATTAATGAAATTGCAGGACTAGGTCTTAGTGTTAAATTTGAAGATAGAAATTTATTAATGGGTAAGAAAAAAATGTTAGATGATAGAAATATATATATACCTAAAATAAATTTCATGAATGATAAAAATTCTTCTTTAGTTTATGTTGCAATAGATGATATTTTTGTAACCTTATTTGTTATTAAAGATAAAGTAAAAGAGGATACAAAAGAAGCTATTTTTTTAATGAAACAAACTGGAATTAAAGAAGTAGTAATGCTTACTGGAGATAATTTTGAAGCTGCTAAAGAAGTTGGAGATATTTTAGGTATAGATAGAATATATTCAAATCTATTACCTCAGGATAAATTAGACATATTAATTGAAGAAAAAGAAGATAAACACATACTATTTGTAGGAGATGGTATTAATGATGCTCCTGTTATTGCAGCCTCTGATGTAGGAGTTGCTATGGGAAATATGGGTCAGGATATTACTATAAATACAGCAGATATAGTTTTGAATACAGATAGTTTAACTAAAATATCAGTCCTTAAAAAAATTTCAACTACAATGAAAATTATAGTACTAGAAAATTTATTATTCATTATTTCTATAAAATTAATAATAATTATATTTGGAATTTTTAGTTTTATGTCTATGTGGGTTGCAGTATTTGCTGATGTTGGTGTTACGATAATAACAGTTTTAAATGCAATGAGAATGAGATATGTTAAACTATAAATAATATAAAATGACTGTTTGCAGTCATTTTTTTGTATAATTTAAAATATATTTAATAATTTTAATTGAATATTGACAAAATATATTGGGGGGGGGGTATAATTGAATATATAATTAAGAATAGGAGAACAATAAATGAAAAAATTATTATTAATATTATCTTTTTCATGTATAATTTCACTTTCAGTTGATATTATTGGACCTAAATATAGGATTGAAAGTTCTTTAGGAGCTATTAGTGTTAAAGAAAAATATATTTTTAGAAGTTATAAATTTTTTTCAAATTCTGTCTCATTATTACCAGAATGGAGAGCTAAAATTAATCAAAAATTTGATATAACATTTGGACCTAAAATTACATTAAATTTTGCATTTAATTTAGATAATATAAAAACTCCAACAATAAGACCTAGTTTAATTTTAGGAGGAGAAGTAGATTTTAACTATAAAATAAAGGACAATATTAAAATGTATACAGGTATAGAAGTAGGAACAGGAATAGGATTTCAAGTACCTGTGATTACGGGAGATTTACATTTACAAGGACCTGAGTTTACATCTATAAGTAAAATTGCATTAGGAGTTAAAATAAATGATAAATATAATTTTGCATTTTATACAGGAGCTATTAAAGGATTAATAGGAATAGAAGCAGGATATATTTTTTAATTTAATTATATAGCTTGAAAATTTTAAATTGAAAGGAATACATATGAGAAAGTTGTTATTAATAATGTTATTTATAGGATCACTTTTATTTTCAACAAAAATAAGTAATACAAAATCTGGAATAAAAAAAATCCCTAATAAATCTTTTAACTTTAAAAATAAAATTAATAGTGAAAAAAATACTTCTATTTTAGATAATATAACAGGACCAAGATACAGAATTGACGGAACGTTGGGTATAATAAGTTATAAATATAGTGAAAATTTATATTCAGCTGAAAATTATATCTCAACTTCTATTTCATTTTTATCTGAGTGGAAAACTGAAATTAATAAAAAATTTGATATAACATTTGGACCTAAAATAACTTTAAATATTTCAAGTATTGTATCAAATAATGTTAAAATAGTGCCAAGCTTGATTTTTGGCGTTGCCTCAGAATTTAATTATAGAATATTAGATAATTTTAAAGTTTATACAGGCATAGAATTTGGTGGAGGACTTGGAAATGTTTTGAGATATTCATCTAATAACTTAATTACGGATAGTGGAATGGAATTATTATCGATAGCTAAGATTTCATTAGGATTTAAATTAAATGATAAATATAATGTGGCACTTTACACAGGAAGTGTTAAGGGATTAATAGGGATAGAAGTAGGATATACTTTTTAGAAGAAGGGAATAATATATGAAAAAGATATTAATATTATTTGTTGGATTAGGATTAATTGCATTTTCAAATAATATAACTGGACCTAGATACAGGGTAGATTTAGCTGTAGGAGCTATTAATTATAAAGAGAGTTTAATAGTTAATAATTTACTTTCTCTTCCGGTATCTATTGGTTTTTTACCTGAATGGAAATATCAGATTAATAATAAGATAGATTTAACTTTTGGACCAAAGATCAATTTAGTTATTACAAATAATTTAAATATTGATCAAGAAATTAGAAAAAATTTAATTTTAGGTGGGGAAATAGATTTTAACTATAGATTAAAGGAAAATATTAGAATATATTCTGGTATAGAAGTAGGAACTGGATTAGGGATTACGATTAATGATGGTAAATTTTCATCTATTGAAAGTGTAAATATAAGTAAGATATCTATAGGAGTTAAAATAAGTGATGAATATAATGTTGCATTTTATACAGGAGATATTAAAGGATTAATAGGAATAGAAGCAGGATGCACCTTTTAATTTTGAATTTTTGATAGAAAGGAAAAATATATGAAGAAATTACTATTATCAATGATATTATTTATTGGAGGAATATCTTCATTTTCAGCCAATATTGTTGGAAATAAATATAGAGTTGAAGGAGCATTAGGTTTTATTAGTACTAAGCAAGAAGATAGAAATAAAAATATTAGATATGGCTCAACTTCTATTTCAATTTTACCTGAATTTAAGACTCAAATTAATAAAAGGATAGATATAACATTTGGTCCTAAAGTTACAGTAAACATAGATTTTAATCATTATACTAATAGAACTAAGATTAGGACTAGTTTGATTTTGGGAGGAGAAGTAGATTTTAACTATAAAATAAAGGATAATATTAAAGTGTATACTGGTATAGAAATCGGTACAGGAGTTGCAATACACATTGAATATAAACATTCAAGTTTAATGTCTAATGCTGACAGTGTAAATAACAATAGATCTACTTTAGAATTAAAGAGAACAGAATTAGCAACTGTAGGCAAACTTTCTGTAGGAATTAAAATAAAAGATAAATATAATGTAGGACTTTATACAGGTAATACAAAAGGAATGATTGGATTAGAAGCGGGATACACTTTTTAAACAGTAGTTAATACTACTGTTTTTTATTGACAAAATATGTGGGAGGGATATAATACTTAGTAGAAATAAATAATTAGTAGAAAATATGAAAAGAATATTGTTAATGATAACATTATTAATAGAAGAAATAATATTTTCGGAAAAATTAAGTGGACCAAGATATAGGATAGAGGGAGATATTAGCTCATTTCCATATCCTAATAGTAGTTATGGTGGTACTTAAATAGAGTTAAATTTTTATCTGACTGGAAATCACAATCAATAAAAAAATTGATATAATATTTGGACCAAAACTAACAGCTATTTTAACAGATAAATTGCCTAAAGATAAAATTGAAATTTTTTCTAATATAATTTTAATTATGGAAACAGACTTTAATTTTAAAGTAAAAGAAAATACTAAAATATATATTGTGATTTAAGTGGGATTAGGTGTAGGATTGAATTTGGAATATTAAACATCTAATGTAAGTTCAAGTAGTAGTCAAGATAATAATGTAGATATTAATTCTAGATTCTTAAAGGATCTAGAGTATCTAAATTAAGTGATAAATATAATATAGCCTTATATGTAGGTATTTTAGGAAAAGTATTTTGGATTAGAATTTGAATATACTTTTTAGACAGTAGTTAAGACTACTGTCTTTTATTATAAACGCAGAAGAATACGAGA
>LJRV01000001.1:0-344 GCA_001612575.1 Streptobacillus notomytis | reverse complement strand
GGAAGATATATATTTGGTAGAATAGAAGATAAGAACTTTAGTATAATAAATGCATGGAGTGATAATAAAGCAGAGTATATGGTTAATGAAAGATTAATATTAAGTGGAGAATTAAACTTTACAAGTTCAAATAGGCTATCAATATTAAATCATAACGCAAATGAAGATGAACTATTACTATTAGCAGACACAAAAGGAATGCTAGATTACAAGATAAATAAAAAGCTAAGCTTAACAACGACACTAGGAGCAAAGACAATATCATTGTTTAGCACTTTGAACAAAACACAACCAAAACCAAGTAATAATGCTAATAATAACAACTTACATTTAAGTTCAAAGTA